>NZ_AUEX01000002.1:0-276093 GCF_000426205.1 Acidovorax sp. JHL-9 | reverse complement strand
GTGGGGATGTAGGTGTCCAGGGCTTCGGCCAGCTTCATGATGGCTTCTTCACCCAGCTTGCCCTTGTCGCCTTCCAGGGCGAGCTTGGCGGAACCGCGGATGATCGGGGTGTCGTCGCCAGGGAAGTTGTACTTGTCGAGGAGTTCGCGCACTTCCATTTCGACGAGTTCGAGCAGCTCTTCGTCGTCCACCATGTCGCACTTGTTCAGGAACACGATGATGTAGGGCACGCCCACCTGGCGGGCCAGCAGGATGTGTTCGCGGGTCTGGGGCATGGGGCCGTCAGCGGCCGAGCACACCAAAATGGCGCCGTCCATCTGGGCTGCGCCGGTGATCATGTTCTTCACGTAGTCGGCGTGGCCGGGGCAGTCCACGTGGGCATAGTGGCGGTTGGCCGTCTCGTATTCCACGTGGGCGGTGTTGATCGTGATGCCGCGGGCCTTTTCTTCAGGTGCCGCGTCGATCTGGTCGTAGGCCTTGGCTTCGCCGCCAAACTTGGCCGACAGCACCGTGGCGATGGCCGCCGTCAGCGTCGTCTTGCCATGGTCCACGTGACCGATCGTGCCCACGTTGACGTGGGGCTTGGTGCGTTCAAACTTACCTTTTGCCATTTTCAGTTCTCCAAAGAGCGATGCCTGTGTAGTGGTTTAACGTCTGCATCCGGTTGCTGGTTCGCCCTGCACAGGCAACGGGGCGGCACCGGATCGCAGATTGCAAAAATGATTTGCTATTCAATCAACAGCTACCAGCGCCTATGGAACAAGCGCCAGAGCCCGATTCAGCCAGAGGGGACAGAGCGGCAGAACCGGTCCGTCCCCAGGGACTTATTTGGCGCGCGCAGCCATGATGGCTTCCGACACGTTGCGCGGTGCTTCGCTGTAGTGCTTGAATTCCATCGAGTACGTGGCGCGGCCTTGCGTTGCGGAGCGCAGCGTGGTCGAGTAGCCGAACATTTCCGACAGAGGCACTTCGGCCTTGATGGCCTTGCCGCCGCCAGGAATGTCTTCCATGCCTTGCACCATGCCGCGACGGCTGGACAGATCGCCCATCACGTTGCCGGCGTAGTCTTCGGGCGTTTCCACTTCCACGGCCATCATGGGCTCCAGGATCACGGGGTTGGCCTTGCGGCAACCTTCCTTGAAACCGAAGATGGCAGCCATCTTGAACGCCAGTTCGTTCGAGTCCACGTCGTGGTACGAACCGAAGTGCAGCGTGACCTTGACGTCCACCACGGGGTAGCCCGCCAGCACGCCCTGCGTGACGGCTTCGTTGATGCCCTTTTCCACGGCCGGGATGAATTCGCGGGGAACCACGCCACCCTTGATCGCGTCGACGAATTCGATGCCCTTGCCGGCTTCGTTGGGTTCGATCTTGAGCACGACGTGACCGTACTGGCCCTTACCGCCCGACTGGCGCACGAACTTGCCTTCGGCCTCTTCCACCGTCTTGCGGATGGTTTCACGGTAGGCCACCTGGGGCTTGCCGACGTTGGCTTCCACGCCGAACTCGCGCTTCATGCGGTCCACGATGATTTCGAGGTGCAGTTCGCCCATGCCGGAGATGATGGTCTGGCCCGACTCTTCATCGGTACGCACGCGGAACGATGGATCTTCGGCTGCCAGGCGCTGCAGGGCGATGCCCATCTTTTCCTGGTCGGCCTTGGTCTTGGGTTCCACCGCCTGCGAGATCACAGGCTCGGGGAATACCATGCGCTCCAAGATGATCTGGGAGTTCACGTCGCACAGGGTTTCGCCGGTGGTCACTTCCTTCAGGCCCACGCAGGCAGCAATGTCGCCCGCGCGGATTTCTTCCACTTCCTGACGCTCGTTGGCGTGCATCTGCACGATACGGCCGATACGCTCTTTCTTGCCCTTGATGGGGTTATAGACGGTGTCGCCCTTGGTCAGCACGCCCGAGTACACACGCACGAAGGTCAGCTGGCCCACGAACGGGTCGGTCATCAGCTTGAATGCGAGAGCGGAGAACTTCTCGCCGTCATCCGCCTTGCGGGTAACCGGGTTCTCGTCTTCGTCGGTGCCCGTCACGTCAGGAATATCCGTCGGCGCAGGCAGGTAGTCGATCACGGCATCCAGCATGCGCTGCACACCCTTGTTCTTGAACGCGGTACCACACAGCATCGGATGGATTTCCGTAGCGATCGTGCGCGTGCGCAGGCCTTGCTTGATTTCAGCTTCGGAGAGGTCACCCTCTTCCAGGTATTTGTTCATCAGCTCTTCGGAGGCTTCGGCAGCCGCTTCCACCATCTTTTCGCGCCACTCCTTGGCGGACTCCAACAGATCGGCAGGAATGTCTTCGTAGCTGAACTTCATACCCTGGGAGGCTTCGTCCCAGATGATGGCCTTCATCTTGAGCAGATCCACCACGCCGGTGAATTTTTCTTCGGCGCCAATGGGGATCACAACGGGCACGGGGTTGGCCTTCAGGCGCAGCTTCATCTGGTCGTAGACCTTGAAGAAATTGGCACCGGTGCGGTCCATCTTGTTCACAAAGGCCAGACGGGGCACCTTGTACTTGTTGGCCTGGCGCCAGACGGTTTCCGACTGGGGCTGCACGCCACCCACGGCGCAATAGACCATGCAGGCGCCGTCGAGCACGCGCATGGAACGCTCCACTTCGATCGTGAAGTCCACGTGGCCGGGGGTGTCGATGATGTTGAAGCGGTGCTCGGGGTAGGTGTTGTCCATCCCCTTCCAGAAGCAGGTCGTGGCAGCCGAGGTGATCGTGATGCCACGCTCTTGCTCTTGCTCCATCCAGTCCATGGTGGCGGCACCATCGTGCACTTCACCAATCTTGTGGCTCACGCCCGTGTAGAACAGGATACGTTCGGTGGTCGTGGTCTTGCCAGCGTCAATGTGGGCCGAGATACCGATATTGCGGTAGCGCTCGATGGGGGTATTGCGAGCCATGGTGGATCCTTGATGGGTCGTATTGGAGAGGGTGTCGGGCAGCCATACTGGCAAGAAAGCCCGTCAATTTTGTGACTGCCTGAAATCGACACAAGGCTGCAGACAAAACGCCAGCAGCCTTGGGCCTCTATCAGGGCAAATCCGCCTTTTAGAAGCGGAAGTGGCTGAATGCCTTGTTGGCTTCGGCCATGCGGTGCACTTCGTCACGCTTCTTCATGGCGCCGCCACGGCCTTCGGTGGCCTCCAGCAGTTCGTTGGCCAGACGTTGGGCCATCGATTTCTCGCCGCGCTTGCGGGCGGCTTCCTTGATCCAGCGCATCGACAGGGCCAGGCGACGGACAGGACGCACTTCCACAGGCACCTGGTAGTTGGCACCGCCCACGCGACGGGACTTCACTTCCACCATGGGCTTCACGTTGTTGATGGCAACGGTGAAGGCTTCCAGAGGGTCCTTGTCGGGGTGCTTCTTCTCGATCAGCTCCAGAGCACCGTAAATGATGCGTTCTGCAACCGCCTTTTTGCCGCCTTCCATGATCACGTTCATGAATTTGGACAGCTCTACATTGCCGAACTTGGGATCCGGCAGGATTTCACGTTTGGGGACTTCGCGACGACGTGGCATTTTTTACCTCTATCTTTGCTTCAGTTGGCATCTTTTCAGACACCGCGAGAGCCATTTAGGACTCCCACTTACTCGACCCACGCAAGACATTTGCGCTTGGGGTCACTACGCTGCATCACCGCGCCACGCGGGAAACAGCACCTTTTATCTGGATCAACCGCAGGCTTATTTGGCCTTTGGCTTCTTCGCACCGTACTTGGAGCGCGACTGCTTGCGGTCTTTCACGCCCTGCAAGTCGAGCGAACCGCGCACGATGTGGTAACGCACACCGGGCAAGTCCTTGACACGACCGCCGCGAACCAGCACGACGCTGTGTTCCTGCAGGTTGTGGCCTTCGCCGCCGATGTAGGAAATGACTTCGAAACCGTTGGTCAGGCGGACCTTGGCGACCTTGCGCAGAGCGGAGTTAGGCTTCTTTGGCGTCGTGGTGTACACACGGGTGCACACGCCACGGCGCTGTGGAGAGTTTTGCATCGCGGGGCTTTTGGAGTTGGTCGTTTCGACCTGACGCCCCTGACGCACGAGCTGGTTAATGGTTGGCATGAATACGTCCCTAAACGTGAAATGCTTCGTGAAAGCGAAAACGTGAATCCCTTCGGAAATTCCGAAAAGCCTTCTAATGTATCAGCTTGACTTCAAATGGGCAAGCGGCTTGCGATTAGCGCCGGAATGTGGGGCACCCGCACCAGGCGGCCGGCCCTCGACACCGGCGCAACCCACGCCGCGAGCCATGCAAGGATCACCCCGTCCACCGGCTGCGCTCCCCTTCCCGCGCGCAGCGCGCGAGAGGGGGAAGGCGCACAGCACCTCAGGGGGCTGCTCCTTATTTAATCCACAACCGGATGGCGTCCCAGGCGCGGCCCAGGATGCCAGCCTGCTCGACGCCGTCCAGCGCCACCAGCGGCACCTCGACCAACGGTTGCTCACCCAGCACCACCTTGAGCGAACCAATCGCCTGGCCCTTGGTGAAGGGCGCCACCAGCGGGTCCTGGCGCACGATCTGCGTCGTGACCTTGCCGGCGCTGCCCGAGGGCACCGCCACGACGATGGCCTCGGAGCGACCGATCCGGATGGTGCTGGCCGTGCCTTTCCACACGGCGGGCGTGGCCACAGGCTGGCCGGCATCGAACAGCTTGACGGCATCAAAGGCGGTATAGCCCCAGTTCAGCAGCTTCTGGCTCTCGTTGGCGCGGGCGTTCTCGCTGGCGGCACCCAGCACGATGGACAGCAAACGCCGCTGGCCCACATTCGGAAACTCGCGCTTGGAAGTGGCCACCAGGCAGTAGCCGGCGGCTGCGGTGTGCCCGGTCTTGAGGCCGTCCACGGTGGGGTCGCGGAACAGCAGCGCATTGCGGTTGTTGCCATTGGAGGCGGGGGTGCCGGGGTAGCTGTACTGCTTGGTGGCGTAATAGTGCATGTACTCCGGGAAGTCCTTCATGAGCCGGGTGGCCAGGGTGGCCAGATCCCGCGCCGTGGTGGTGTGGCCGGGTTCCGTCAGCCCCTCGGGGTTCTTGTAGGCCGTGCCCTTCATGCCCAGGGCCTGGGCCTGGTCGTTCATGAGCTTGACGAAATTCTCGACCGTGCCACCCACGCCTTCGGCCAGGGCCACGGTGGCGTCATTGCCCGACTGCACGATCATGCCCTTGAGCAGATCGTCCACCGGCACCTGCATCTTGGGGTCGATGAACATGCGCGAACCGGGCATCTTCCAGGCCCGCACGCTCACGGGCAGCTTCTGCTCCAGCGTGATCTTCTTGGCGCGCAAGGCGTCAAAGACCAGGTAGCCCGTCATGAGCTTGGTGAGCGAGGCCTGCTCCACCGGCGCATCGATGTCTTTGGCCGCCAGCACCTGGTTGGCCGTCACATCCACCAGCAGGTAGGTGCGCGCGGCGATCTCGGGAGGCTGGGGCGCCTGGGCGTGGACGCCGAAGGCGGCAGGGGCAAGCACAGCAAGGACGGCCAGGGATCGCAACGCGGACAGGATTCGTTTCATGGGGCAACAAGGGGCTGGAAAGGCTCGGAAAAGGGTTGAGAAAAGACAGGAGGGAGGGCGGTGACCGGCCGGGGCCGGTTCGGGTCGTGCCTCTCAGGCGCCCGATTGCAGGTGGCGGACCACCAGATTCTTCAAAAGCGTCAATTGTCCGTGAAAGAAATGACCGCCACCGGGAACGACTGTGACAGGCAGTATCTGCGGTCGCGCCCAGTCGAGCACGGCCGACAGCGGCACGGTGTCATCGCGTTCGCCATGGAGCACCAGCGTACGCAGATGGGCCTCGGGGGGAACGGGCGCCACCGTGAAGCGGCTTGCGGCGGTGCCAACCAGCACCGCCTGCGCGACCTCGCGCTCGCCCCACAGGGCGGCCAGGGCGTGGCTGGTGACGAAGGCGCCAAACGAGAAACCGGCCAGCGCAATCGGCCCCTCGGGTGCCACCTGCCGCACCACGGCCAGCAGGTCCTGCAGCTCGCCACGCCCTTCGTCGTGGGCGCCGGCACTGGCGCCCACGCCCCGGAAGTTGAAGCGCACCGTGGTCCAGCCGCATTGGGTGAACGCGCGTGCCAGGGTCTGTACCACCTTGTTGTCCATGGTGCCGCCAAACAGCGGATGGGGATGGGCAATGACGGCCACACCGCGCGGGGCCGCGCCGTCGTGCGGGGAGGCCGCATCGCGCGCCGCCTCGATGGCGCCGGCAGCGCCGTTCAACGCCAGGCGTTCGGTTTGTGCATTCACAAATTGCTACCCATTCAATAGCATCAAGCGCTTGCCATATAAGCACCAGATGCAAAAACACCCAAAAAATGGCAGAGCGGCGCTCAGCGCCCAAGTTCCGGCGGCGTGAGCAGGCGTTCGACGATCTGGCCGTTTTTCAGGTGCGACTCCACGATTTCGTCGACATCGCTGGCGTCCACATAGGAATACCAGGTGCCCTCGGGGTACACCACGGCCACGGGGCCGGCGGCGCAGCGGTCCATGCAGCCTGCCTTGTTCACCCGCACCTTGCCGGGGCCCGCCAAGCCTGCCGCCTTGACCTGCGCCTTGCACCGGTCGAAGGCCTCCTGGGCGCCATGGTGGGCACAGCTGTTCTCGCCGTTGGCCCGGTCGTTCAGGCAAAAGAAGATGTGGCGGGCGAAATAGCCGGTCGCTGCGGCGGGGGTGGAGGGGGTGTCGCTCATCGGGTCATTCTAGTTTTTCGGCTCCCGGCGCGACACCCGAATGAGCACATAGGCCAGTGCGACATAGGGCCACAGCCAGCCCAGCCACTGGCCCAGGCCAAAAAAGCGGATGAAGCGCCCCTGCTCCCAGGTTTGCAGCGTATGGGCAAAATAGGCACTGGCGGGGGCCTGGTTGAGCAGCCCCAGATGCCAGGCCAGCGCCAGCAGCAACACCGCCGCGCTGGCGCGCCGCGGCAAGGCCAGCAGCAGCGCCGCCAGCCCCAGCGCCGCCCCCACCCCGACGCGCGTGGGCAGTTCCAGCCAGCTCCAGGCATGCGCTGGCCCCCAGCTCAGCGCCGCCGACAGGGCCGTGACCGCTATCCCCACCACCGCCACGGCGATGGCAAACAGGACGCGGCGCCCCACATGGCGGATGACGCAATAGCCCAGCAGACACGGGATCAGCAGCCCCAGCGTGACGCACAACAGCTCGCCGCCGGGAGACAGGGGCTCCAGCGGCGCATCGCGCACCGGCAGCCATTCAAGGAAGGGCGTGTCGGCCAGCAGCTCTTCGAGGCCCTGTTCCAGCCGCTCCAGCACCTGGCCCAGGCCAAAAGGCACGGCTGCCGGAAACAGCAGGGCCGCGGGCCACAACGCCAGCAGCACCAGCGCACCGCGCGCATCGCGCACGAACCAGCGGGCACGGAAATCGCTCCAGCGGTCGATGGCCCCCCAGCGCTCCAGCAGCGCCGCCGTGAACGCCCCCGCCAGCGTCCCTATGGCGTTGAGCAACAGGTCCAGGTTGGAAGGCACGCGCCGGGGCAGGTAGATCTGCAGATACTCCATCAGCAGCGACAGCAGCGAACCCGCCAGCGTGGCCAGCAGCACCGCCCCGCGCTCGCGGCCCGAACGCAGCAGCGCCAGCACCAGCAAAAAACCAAGGGGGGCATAACCCGCCATGTTGATGGCGACATCGAACCCCGTCCAGTACGGCGGCGGCAACGGTGCCGACAGGAACACCCAGGGATCAATCCCCTGATCGCGCCAGCCATCAAACGGGAACAGGCTGGCAAAGACAATCAGCGCTGCATGGATCAGCGCCAGTGGCCAGGCAGAGGTCTTGTGCACCGGCGCAGGCTCCGTGTGTCAGAACGGCTTGACCACCACCAGCACCACGGCCATCAGCAGCAGCAGCACGGGCACTTCATTGAACCAGCGGAACCAGACATGGCTCTTGCGGCTGGTTTCGGCGATGAGCTTGCGCAGCAGCACGGCGCAGGCGTGGTGGTAACCGATGACCAGCAGCACCACAGCCAGCTTGGCGTGCATCCAGCCATTGCCCGGACCGCGTCCGATGCCATAGCCCAGCCAGAGCCACAGGCCCAGCGCCACGGCAGGCACGGCCAAGATGGTGGTGAAGCGCAGCAGCTTGCGCGCCATCAGCACCAGGCGCTCGCGCTCGGCCACCGAGCCGGGCGCCACCATCGCCAGATTGACGAAGATGCGCGGCAGGTAGAACAGGCCAGCAAACCAGCTGGCCACGAAGACAATGTGAAGGGCTTTGATCCAGAGCATGGCTGCAGTTTAAGGGCCGGCGGCTTCGACGGCCGTCCCTGGTTCATGACCGCACTCCAGGGCGCGGTCTGTGCACAAGCGCCGCTCCAGCCAGCAGGCGCCGGGGAACCGGCTTTGCCGGGCCCCTGGCATCGTACCCTCGGGGGGAAGGCATCGAAGGCGACTCAGGGAGCTTCATAATCACTTTCATGCACCTCTCCAGCCCCACCCCCTTCCCGCAAAGCCGCCCACGCCGCCTGCGCCGTGACGCCTTCACCCGCAACCTGGTGCGCGAGCATGCCGTCACGCCCCACGACCTGATCTACCCCGTGTTCGTGCACGAGGGCCAAAACCAGCGCGAGGCCGTGCCCTCCATGCCCGGCGTGGACCGCCTGAGCCTGGACCTGCTGCTGCCGGTGGCCGAAGACTGCGTGAAGCTCGGCATCCCCGTGCTGGCGCTGTTTCCGGCCATCGCCCCCGCCCTCAAGACGCCCGACGGCAAAGAGGCGCTGAACCCGGATGGCCTGATCCCGCGCGTGGTCCGCGCCCTGAAGAAAGAGTTTCCCGACCTGGGCGTGATGACCGACGTGGCGCTCGACCCCTACACCAGCCACGGCCAGGATGGCGTGCTCGACGACACCGGCTACATCATCAACGACGACACGGTGGAAATCCTCACCGGCCAGGCCCTCACCCATGCCGAAGCCGGCGTGGACATCGTGGCGCCCAGCGACATGATGGACGGGCGCATCGGCGCCATCCGCGAAGCCTTCGAGGTGCAGGGCCACATCCACACCCGCATCATGGCCTACAGCGCCAAATACGCCAGCGCCTTCTACGGCCCCTTCCGCGATGCCGTGGGCACGCGCGGTGCGCTGGGCAAGAGCAACAAGTTCGTCTACCAGATGGACCCGGGCAACAGCGACGAGGCGCTGCGCGAAGTGGCGCTGGACATCGCCGAGGGCGCCGACATGGTGATGGTCAAGCCCGGCATGCCCTACCTCGATATCGTGCGCCGCGTGAAGGACGAGTTCCGCGTGCCCACCTTCGCCTACCAGGTCAGCGGCGAATACGCCATGATCAAGGCCGCCGCCGCCAACGGCTGGCTTGACCACGATGCCGTGATGATGGAAAGCCTGCTGGCCTTCAAGCGCGCAGGCGCCGACGGTGTGCTGACCTACTTTGCACGCGATGCGGCAAGGGCTCTTCAAAAATAATCGCTACTTGCGCTCGCACAGCAAGCGCTGGAGGCACTGTTGACCTCAGAACCTGGTGCCCTGCGCATCTTCCACATCCACAACGGCGGCGTGCAGGAACTGGCCGGGCTGCCGGCGCAGATGCCCGCCCAGGGCTTTGTCTGGATGGCCTGCGCACGCCCGGCATTCCAGGCGCGGCTGGCCGAGATCCAGGCCAGCCTGCAGGCCCTGGCGGGGCTACAGCTGGTGGACCTGCATGTCTCCGACCTGCTCAACACGCAACTGCCCTCGCACTACGACTACACCGCGCAGTACGACCTGCTGGTGTTCCGCCGGCTCGCCACGCAAAACGGCGCGGCCCCGCAAGAGCCCGGCGCCACGCCAGCACCCAGCCCGCTCAAGCGCAGCGGGCCACCCGTGCTGCGGCGCATCGACACCAGTCCGGTGGGCTTCGCGGTGTTTGACCAACTGCTCCTGACCGTGCACCCGACCGACTGCGCCGTACGCGACGCCTATGCCGCACGCCTGCTGGCCGACGCTCCGGCCCCGGCTGGCGAAGGCCGCAGCAGTGCGGTGCCCGGCGCGCGTCGCCCCGCCAGCCCCGCCGACCTGATGCTGCGCGTGGCCAACCTGATGGTGGACGGCTACCTGGACCTGCGCCGCGAACTCACGCGCCAGCTCGACCACTGGCAGACCGAGCTGCTCAAGCCCCGGTCGCGCTATGTGAACTGGAACTCGCTGCTCGAAGCGCGCCTCTCGCTGCACCAGCTTGACGACATCTGCGAAGACCAGCGCACCGCCGTGCAGAACTGGATCGACGCCCTGGAAACCTGGGCCGTCCCCGAAAGCAGCGCCGGCCAGCGCGACCTGGACCTGCTCAAGGTGCGCAGCCGCGACCTGCTCGAACACATCGAACGCGTGGTGCACCATGTGCGCCGGCTGGAGCAGAGCACCGAAACCGCCGTGCAGATGCACTTTTCGGTGCAGAGCAACCGCACCAACGACATCATGCGCACGCTCACCGCGCTGACCGCGGTGTTCCTGCCGCTGAACCTGATCGCAGGCATCTTCGGCATGAACTTCGAATTCATTCCGCTGGTGCACAAGGCCGACGGCTTCTGGTGGGCCATGGGCTCGATGGCGTTCATTGCCGTGGCGCTGGTGGCGCTGTTCTGGCGCAAGCGCTACCTGGCGCGCACCAGCGGACAGTGACCGGCGCCACGCCCGCGCCCTCTGGAAGACGCCGGCCTACCCGACGTGCTGGGCAAAAAAAGCCAGCGTGCGGTCGCGTGCAACCAGGGCCGAGGCTTCGTCATACGAGCCGCGCTGGTCGCAGTTGAAGCCATGGTCGGCTTCGTACACATGCACCTGCACTTCGGGGTGCGCGCCTGCAAAGGCCTGCACGCTGTCCACCGGAATCCAGTGGTCGCGCTGGCCAAAATGCGCCAGCACCGGCACCTGGGGCTGGCGCGCCGCCTCGTCGGGCGCGGTCATGCCGCCGCCGTAGTAGCACACCGCCGCGGCCAGGCCCCGGAGGCTGCAGGCCGCACGCCAGGCCAGCAGGCCACCCCAGCAAAAACCCACGATGCCCACCTTGCCGCCACCTTGCTGGGCGGCGTAGTCGATGGCGGCCTGGATGTCGGGCATGACGCCGTCGCCGGGCAGTGCATCCACCGCCGTCTTGTAGCCAAAGCCCACGCCCATGTCGGCTTCGCTGTAGCCCAGGTCCACCTGCGGCTGCACGCGCGCGAAGGTGGCGGGCGCCACCGCCAGGTAGCCACGCGCCGCGAAGCGGTCGGCCACGGCCCGGATGTGCGAATTGACCCCGAAGATCTCCTGCAGCACCACGATGGCACCGCGCGGTGCCCCATCGGGCTGTGCCACCCAGGCGGGCACCACAAAACCATCCTGCGACGTCAGATTGACAAACTGGCCCATGCAATTGCTCCTTGAGAAGAAAAAGGGCTGTGGCACAAAGGCACCACCGCCGCCCACCAAAGCATTCCGGCCCCGTGCCGGGATGCTGTAATGCACTGCATTCTTGCAGGAGACCGGTTTTGGACCAAGTGCAACACCGCCTGCACCAACCGCACCACCACCGCCACCGCTTTGCGCCATTCAGGAAACCGCCGATGGATCTGAAACCCCTCATCACCTTGCTGGCCATCGTGAACCCGCTGGCCATCGTGCCGTTTTTCATCCACTACACCCAGGGGTTTTCGAGCGAACAGCGCCGGCGCACCATCCGCACAGCGGCCCTGGCGTCGTTTTGCGTGATTGCCGCCTGCGCACTGCTGGGCCTGCAGATCCTGGAGTTCTTCAATATCTCGCTGCAGAGCTTTCAGGTGGGCGGCGGCATGCTGCTGCTGATCAGCGCCATGAACATGCTCAACGCCCAGCCGGCCGAGGCCAAGCCCCACACGCATGACCTGGAGCAAGGCGCCGAGAAAGCGGCGGCGGGCAGCAGCATTGCCGTGGTGCCGCTCACCATCCCCCTGCTCACCGGCCCGGCCAGCATGTCCACCGTGGTGATCTATGCCGATCGTGCGCAGACCTTCTGGCAGCACGCGGCGCTGGTGGGCTACGGCGTGGTGATCGGGCTGGCCACGGCCCTGTGCTTTTCGCTCGCCGATCCGATTGCCCGCGTGCTGGGCAAGACGGGCATCAACGTGATGACCCGGCTGATGGGCCTGATCCTGGCGGCCCTGGCCGTGGAGGTGATGGCCGACGGCCTGGGCAAGCTGTTCCCCATTCTCGGGGCGCGGTAGCTCAACCAAGCACCGCCCAGGTGTGGCACGCGGTGCCCGCCGCAACGAAGCCATGCCATACCGCATGGGCGTAGCGGATGCGGGCGTCCAGTACAAAAAAGACCACACCCAGGGTATAGGAGCAGCCCCCGGCCACCAGCCATTGCGCCCCAGCCCCCGACGCACGCTCCAGGATGGGCACTGCCGCCAGCAGCACCAGCCACCCCATGGCGAGATACCCGCCCGTGGACAACCAGGGCGATGACAGCCGGCCCATGGCCTTGAGCGCCGTGCCTGCAACAGCCACCAGCCACACCAGGACCAGAATGAAGCGGCCCCCAGGTTCCCCCAGATGCCCCGACGCAAAAGCCGTGTAGCTGCCCGCAATGAACAGGAACACCGCACCGTGGTCCAGCCGCAGGAAAACACGCTTGGCCCGTCCATCCGGCAAGGCGTGGTACACGGTGGACGCCAAGTACAGCCACACCATCGTCGCCACAAAAACGCAGATACCGGCAAAGCCCTCGGCGCTCAGGCTGCGCCCCCGCGACACCAGCCAGCCACCGGCACCCAGGGCGGCAATCAACGCCACGGCGTGGCTGGCCGCATTGGCGGTTTCCTCGCCCCGGCTTTGCGCACGCCCGGCGCAGCCCGTGAGGAGAGACCGGCCCATCGCCGCGCACCTAGTGCGGCAGCGCGGTCTGCTGGCGATCGCGCCAGGCGTGGTAGCGCGCCCGCTGCAAGGCAAAAAGCTCCACCACGCCCCACGCCATGCCGCAGCCCACCAGGCCGCACAGCATCAGCCAGCGCAAGGCGTCAATCCTGTGCGGGCGATGGGGTGGTGAATTCTTCATAAGAGAAACAGTCGTTGCCCGGCAAGTCCAGCCAACGCCAGCGTTCGTCGAACAGGTCATCGAAGAGTCTCTGCAATCCGAGCAGTTTCCACAGCATGCGAGGCCTTTGAAAGAGGTGGTTGGCTGCTGCAAGTTACCTGCGCTGTGTGACAGTTTGGCGTCCGTCGGCACATTTGCCACACCCACCCTCTGGATTCACACGGCAGGCCAAGCGAGCGGTATGCTGCGGCGTCCTCCCCCTGCCACACCGCCCTCCACCACCGTGCCCGAAAACGTTCTGCCCGAACTGCTGGCCCTGGAAAAGATCATCGAGCAGGGCGGCCCCGACCTGCAGGTGCGCGTGGTGCGCGAGGTCAGCGTGGCATCGGGCCAGCGCTTTCCCATCTATTCGATCGGCATTGGCAACACCAGCCCGCACGTCCCTGCCGTGGGTTTTTTTGGGGGAGTGCATGGCCTGGAACGCATCGGCGCCGAGGTGGTGCTGGCCTACCTGCAGAACATCGCCATGCGGCTGCGCTGGGACACCACGCTGCACCAGCAGCTCGAGCAGGTGCGCCTGGTGTTCATGCCCATCGTCAACCCCGGCGGCATGTGGGCGGCCACCCGCGCCAACCCGAACGGGGTGGACCTGATGCGCAATGCGCCGGTGCAGGCCCTGGACCGCGTGCCTTTTCTGATGGGTGGGCAGCGGCTGAGCGCCGGCCTGCCCTGGTACCGTGGTCACCCGGGCGCACCCATGGAAGTCGAAAGCCAGGCCTTGTGCGAGGTGGTGGGCGCCGAGCTGCTGCCCCGCCCCTTCAGCATTGCGCTGGACTGCCATTCGGGCTTCGGGGTGCGCGACCGCCTGTGGTTTCCGTTTGCCCACACCCGCAAGCCCATTGCGCACCTGAACGAGCTGCATGCACTGAAGGACATCTTCCTGCAGGCCCACAGCAACCACCAGTACATCATCGAACCCCAGAGCACGCAGTACCTGGCCCATGGTGACCTGTGGGACTACCTGTACCTGCAGTCCTGCGAGCAAGCGGGGCGCATCTTCCTGCCGCTGACGCTGGAAATGGGCTCGTGGATCTGGATCAAGAAGAACCCGCGCCAGCTGTTCTCGCGCCTGGGCATCTTCAATCCGCTGATCGACCACCGCCAGCAGCGGGTGCTGCGCCGGCATCTGGCGTTGCTCGATTTTCTGTCGCGCGCGGCCTGCAGCCACCAGCGGTGGGTGCCCGGAGCCGAACATTACGCGCAACGCCGCGCCAACGCGCTGGCCGAGTGGTATTGAACATGGACACCTGGGTTCTGCTGCGCGGACTGACCCGCGAAACCGCCCACTGGGGGCGGTTTGCTGACGATTTCCAGAGCGCATGGCCCGGGGCCCGCGTCGTGTCGATCGACCTGCCGGGCAACGGCCTGTTCCATGCACAGCAAAGCCCGGCCACCGTGCAGGGCATGGTGGCGGCCTGCCGCGCCGAACTGGCTAGGCAAGGGGTGCACCCGCCGTTGCATTTGTTTGCGATGTCGCTGGGCGCGATGGTGGCCACCGAATGGGCCCGCACAGCGCCGCAAGAAGTCAGCGGCTGCGTGCTGGTGAACACCAGCTTTCGCCCGTTCAGCCCCTTTTTTCACCGGCTGCGCCCCCGCAACTATGCGGCCTTGCTGGGCCTGGCGCTGCTTCCCCGATCGGCCGACGCCATCGAACGCACGGTGTGGCGGCTGACGAGCAACGCGCCCGACCCGCGCAGCGCCGTCATCCGCGACTGGGTGGCCGCCCGCACCCTGCGCCCGGTGTCGGCCGCCAACGCCCTGCGCCAGCTGGCGGCGGCGGCCCGCTACCGCGCGCCCGCCTTGCCCCCCACCCCCCGCATCCTGCTGCTGGCCAGCCAGAACGACCAGCTGGTGGACAGCCGCTGTTCGCAAGCCATTGCCCGTGGCTGGCACTGCGCCCTGGCCCTGCATGCCGATGCGGGGCACGATCTGCCGCTGGATGCGCCCCAGTGGGTGATAGAACAGGTGCAGCAATGGCGCGCGGCCACAGCCCCATAACCCGGGCGGGTCGAACGGGAATCGATACAAAAGCACAGAAAGCGCTCATCCATCAAGCGCTATTAGCGATCAAGAACAAAGCAAACATCAGCAGCACCCGGCAGCAGCCCCGGCCCCCTGCCGCCGCCGTTCAGGCCACGGCTGCGGCCACAGCGGCGGGCGCAGTGCCCTCGTCCGAGCAGCTCGCGCCGCCGCAGCCATGGAGCAAGCCATCTGGCAGCGCATCGGGCGCATGCACCACCCCCGTGGTCGCATCAAAGCCCACCCGGCGCAGATGCAGGGCCAGGGCGGCGTCCATGCTCTGCGCATGCTGGGGAAACCACAGCGCCAGCTCGGCCGCCATGGCACGCACCACATGCAGCTCGCCCTTGTCCGCCGCACGCGCGGCACCGTCGCGCATGACCTGCAACACCACCTTGTGCTGCAGGGCATGGCAGTTGCCCGAGGCAAAGCCGGTGGAAGCCATCCAGGCATCCTCCTGGCCGAAATGCTGCTCGGTGTGCTCCACCAGTGCCTGCCACCTGGCTACCAGGGTGGCGTCGTCGGCGGCTTCCACCGCCGCCAGCAGATCGACAAACTCGCGGTGGGTGTCATCCATGAGCGGCAGGTCCAGCGCCAGCGCCTCCGACCATTGCAGTGCAGCCATCTTTGCTTCCTTGCGTCCAAAAAAGGCGCCAGCTTAGGGGGGGAGGTTGACCGGAGTATTGACGCAAGTCATGTGCGCAGCGCATGGCCACCCGCATGCAAAAACCCCGCGCAGGGCGGGGCTCATGGGGCATCGGCAGCAGGGGGCATCCACCAGGATGTTCCCTGCTGCCGTTCATTGGCCGTACATGCGCTTGGCGTCGTCCACGCATTTGGACTTCACATCGCCCTGCAGGGTGTCGCAACGCTCTTTGGCGGCCTTGTAGTTGGCCTCGTTCTTCTCGGCGGCGGCGTCCTTGCGCGCCTCGGCCACGGCAGCACCCTTGGCGGCGGGTGTGTCGGCGGGCTGGGCCCGCGCTTCGCTCACCTTGGCGTTTTCCTTGGCGGTCACATGGGCGGCCTTGGCGTCCTTCATGCAGACGTCCTTGGCGTTGCCGCTGAGGTCGTCGCATTTTTCCTTGGCGACGGCGTAGTCGGCGTCGGCACGGGCCACGCGGGCCTTGTACTCCGCCTTGGCGCTGGGCTTGTACCTGGCATCCAGTTCGGCCATGGCAACGTCTTCGTGGCCCTTGGCTTCCTTGGCACAAATGTCCTTGGCATTGCCCGTCAGGGCATTGCACTTGTCTTTGCTGGCCTTGTATTCGGCCGAGATGGTGTCCTTCGCCGCCTTGTACTCCGGCTGGGTCATTGCGAAGGCGCTCGTGGCCAGCAGGCCGGCGGTGATGGTGGCAATCAGGGTGCGTGCGATTTTCATGGCTTGGTCCTCAGGGTAGTCTGCTGCGCAGTTGCCGCGGCACCTGTGCGCAGACAAAAGTGGTTCAACGGTTTTGGGGGCTGGTGCGCAAGAAGCGTCAGTCCCTGAAGCGGAATTCAGGATGGCGTCCCTGCCATTCCTTGAGCTGCTTTTCCGCCACATCGCGGGCGATGCCATGGCGTTCCTGCAGCTTGCCCAGCAACTGATCGCGACGGCCTGCGATCACATCGAAATCGTCATCGGTGAGCTTGCCCCACTGTTCGACCAGCTGGCCTTTGAACTGCTTCCAGTTGCCTTGAAGGGTGTCTTCGTTCATGGTGCGCTTCCTCGGAAATTTCGCCTCTGCCATCCACCCGGAATGCGTGGAACATCTGCGTGATGCGATGGAGTCCACTGTAGAAACGATGCCCGTCGCACCGCGTAGGCCACGCCGCGAAACACGCGTCAGCGCAGGCCTACGGACATGGCAGGCAAGGACGCGGGTTGCAGCTTTGCACGGACGGCGCCACACCCCACACAGCGCCGCCCTCTCCCCGGGGGCACACCCGGTTCAGGGGCTGATCAGCGCCCCAGCTGCTCCAGCCACTGCACCAGTTCCTGGGCCAGCTGGTCGGTGGCTTCTACCAGGGCCCGCGTGCCGCCGGCGGCATCCGCGCTGGTGGCCGGTCGCTGCACGATGAACACGCGCTGACCCAGCAGCGTTTCACCAGTCGCAGCGGGTTCTGCCAGCGTGGCACGCAGGCGCACCAGACCGGCGCTTTCGGTGGCGCTGGTGAAGACCTGGCTGAACTCCTCCAGCTCCACCCGCAACACGGTGGGCAGCTTCCCAGCGGAGCGCGCCTGGGCCGCACCGCTCTCGGCCGTGAGCACGGCGCGGCGCTGGCCCAGCTGATCGCGCAGGCGCTGCTGCACCAGTTGCGCGGGCGGCTGGCTCCAGCGGGCCTGGCGGTAGGGGCGCAGCTGCCGGGCGTCGGCGTAGGCCAGGCGGTACAGCACGGCGGTGCTGCCTTCGACCAGGCCCGGTGCCTCCAGATCGGCCAGCGCCAGGGGCGGCAGGGGCGCGCGCCGGTCGGCGGGCACGGGTGCCATGGCGCCCGGGCCAAAGTCGTAGTGCACGGGGCGTGACGGCGGTGAAGGCAAGGCCGAGCATCCCGCCAGAAAAGCAGCAGCAAGTACGGCTGCAACGCTTTTTTCACAAACGCTGGTAGCTATGGTTTTGGTAGTTTTCATGGCGAATGGCATCAGGGTTGGACCGCGGGCGCCTCGAAACCGGGCTCACCCGGGCCAGCACCGGCGCGGCCCGGGCCGTAAATGAAAACCTGCGGGTTTTCGTTGACTCCCCCGGCCGTGCGCCCGAACTGGCGCGCCGCACGCGAAGTGTCGTCTGCAGCGCGGTTGATGCGTGGCAGGGTGCTGTTGCCAAACTGGTCGGCCACCCGCGCCAGGGCCTGGGTGCCCTGGGTGAGCTGGTCCAGGGCGCCACCGTCGGCGCTCAGGCGCTTGGTGGTCTGACCGATGTCGGCGGCCAGCGTGGACACCTGGGTGCCGGCCTGCTGCAAGGCCTGCAGGGTCTGGCGTGCGTCGCCCGCCAGCGGCGGCAAAGCCGCCAGGGTGGGGTCCAGGCGCTCTTTCACGGTGGTGTCCAGCCGCTGGCTCAGGGCCGCCACGCTGCTGGCCGCCTGTCCCATGCTGTCGAGCACCGTGCTGAACCGTTTCTGGTTGTCGTCCCCCAGCAGCTGGTTGATGCGCTGCGTGGCTTCCTCCACCTGACCCAGGATGGCGGGGCCTTGCTCTGCCAGGCGCGACAGGGGCGAGCTGCGCAGCGGCAGCCGGGGCAGGCCACTCGGGCCGGGGGGCTCGACCGGCTGCGCCACACCTTCATCATCGAGCTGCACATGGGCCAGGCCGGTGACCCCCTGGTAGCCCAGCACGGCGAAGGTGCTGGGAGTGATGGGGGCCTGGTCGTTGACCGCGATGCGGATCAGCACATTGCCCGGCAGCTGCGGATCGAAGCCGATGCGCGTGACCTTGCCCACCGCCACGCCCTTGTAGCGCACGGCGGCCTGGGGCTGCAGGCCGGTGACGCCGTCCTTGCTGGTCAGTTCGAATTGCTGGTAACTGGTGTTGTCGCGGGTGAGCCAGATGGCCAGGCCCGCCAGCATGGCGGCCACCACCAGCACGAATACTCCGGCGGCGAGTGCGTGGGATTTGTTTTCCATCAGGATTCCTTGGCAGTGACGGCGGTGCGCACAGGCGCCATGGCGCGCTGGCCGCGTTCACCCAGAAAAAAGTGTTCGATGAACGGATGAGGGTAGTGCGCCACCTCGGCGGGTGCGCCGGTGACGATCACTTTCTTGTCGGCCAGCACGGCCACACGGGTGCTCAGGGCAAACAGCGTATCAAGGTCGTGCGTGACCATCACCACGGTCAGGCACAGCGCCGCGTGCAGCTCGCGCAGCAGGTCCACGAAATCGTCCGAGGCGCTGGGATCCAGCCCCGCCGTCGGCTCATCGAGCAGCAGCAGCGGGGGGTCCATGATGAGCGCCCGCGCCAGCGCCACGCGCTTGACCATGCCGCCCGACAGATCGGCCGGCATGCGGGTGGCGTGCTCGGGCTTCAGGCCCACCATCTGCAGCTTGACCAGCGCCGCGTCACGCACCACATCCGGCGGCAGGGTGCCCTGTTCGCGCAGCGCAAAGGCCACGTTGTCGAGCACATTGAAGGCCGAAAACAGCGCGCCGTGCTGGAACAGCATGCCCACCCGGCTGGCGGCGCCTTCGCGGCCCATTTCCGAGGCCGGCTGGCCCAGCACCGTGACGCGCCCGCGCGTGGGCCGGGCCAGGCCCAGCATCTGGCGCAGCAGCACGGTCTTGCCCGTGCCCGAGCCACCCACCAGGGCCAGGATCTCGCCGCGCTGCACCGACAGCTGCAGGTCCTGGTGCACGGTGAAGGCCGCGTCACCCTTGCCGAAGACGGTACACAACCCGGAGATGTCCACCACCGGTTCGGCAGAATCTGGCTGGGGGGATGGGGCAGTCATGGGTCAGATACCGAGGTTCTTGAACGCCACGGCAAACAACGCGTCCACGATGATGACCATGGTGATGGAGGTGACCACCGAGGCCGTGGTGCCCTCGCCCAGGCTCTGCGTGTTGGGCTTGACGCGCAGGCCCCAGTGGCAACCGATCAGGGCAATCAGGGCGCCAAAAACCACCGACTTGGCCATCGCCAGTCCGAGGTTGCCAATCTTCACCGCCGCAGGCAGCGCCTGGGTAAAGTAGGCTGGCGAAATGCCCATGGCGACATCGGCCGCCAGCATGCCGCCGGCCAGCGCCGCCAGCGTGGTCCAGACGCTGATCAGCGGCATGGCCAGCGCCAGCGCCAGCGTGCGCGGCAACACCAGGCGAAAGCCGTGGGGAATGCCCATCACGCGCATGGCATCGAGTTCTTCGGTCACGCGCATCACACCGATCTGCGCCGTGATGGCAGAACCCGACCGGCCCGCCACCAGGATGGCCGCCAGCATGGGTCCGAGCTCGCGGATCAGCGAAATGCCCAGAATGTTGACGATGAACGACTCGGCCCCGAACTGGCGCAGCTGCAGGCTCATCAGGTAGGCCAGCACCACGCCAATCAGAAAACCCACCAGCGCCGTGATGGGCAGCGCCGTGGCACCCATGCGGTACACATGGCCCGACATGTCGCGCCAGGGCCCACGGTGCGGGGCCCGCGCCAGCCGCACCAGGTCGAGCGACAGCTGGCCCACCAGTTGCACCAGGTGCCTGGCGTGGTCCACGCCGTGCAGCACCAGCACACCGAGGTGATCGACCTGCTCGGACAGGCGCCAGGGCTCTGGCGGCGGCGGCGCCACCGTCAGGCCCGCCACGCGTTCGAGCATGGCGCGCTGGGGTTCGCTCAGCAGCACGCGCTCGGGCCACTGCTGGCCCCAGTGGTTCCAGAGCAATTGCGCGCCCACATGGTCCAGCCACTGCAGCTTGCGCAGATCCCAGCCCCCCGCGGGCGCGGCATGCGCGCGCAACTGCGCCGCCAGCACCCGCCAGTGGGCGCGCTGGCCCAGCTCGGCCGCACCCCAGCGCCCCAGCAGCTGCGCCTGGGGTCCCTGGGGCGATTCGACACGGACGATGTGGGGCGAAAGGTCGCTCATGGAGGGGGCGGCACGGGCCGCCATGGTTGGACAAAATCAGGGGCGCGGCGCCGGCGGAGCGCGCCAGGACCGGACTGCACACGCAAGCACAGCCGCCGGCCCCGTGCATGCAATTATTATCAAATTGACTTCCGGCGCAATATCAACAAGCACCATTAGCTACAAATAGCGTAGCAATCCGCATTTCCCCCCTCGACAGCGGGCCGGCCCACCGCACAATGGCACCCAGCCTCTCAGCCCCTTTTTTCTTCCGCGCGACGCTGCAGCCAGCTTTCATTCCATGAGCGACACCACGTTTGACTACATCATCATCGGCGGCGGAACGGCCGGCGCCCTCCTCTGCAACCGCCTGAGCGCGGACGGCCGCAACCGCGTGCTGCTCATCGAGGCCGGTCGCAAGGACGACTACCACTGGATCCATATCCCCGTGGGCTACCTGTACTGCATCGGCAACCCGCGCACCGACTGGCTTTACCACACCGAGCCCGATGCCGGCCTGAACGGCCGCACCCTGCGCTACCCGCGCGGCAAGACGCTGGGCGGCTGCAGCAGCATCAACGGCATGATCTACATGCGCGGCCAGGCCCGTGACTACGACCACTGGGCCGAACTGACGGGCGACGCGAGTTGGCGCTGGGACAACGCACTGCCCTACTTTCGCCGCCACGAGGACCATTGGCGCCTGGACCAGCCGGACGGCGTGAACGAAAATTTCAAGCGCCTGCATGGCAACAAGGCCACGGGCAGCCAGGGCGAGTGGCGCGTGGAAAAGCAGCGCCTGCGCTGGGACGTGCTCGATGCCTTCGCCCAGGCGGCGCAGCAGGCAGGCATTCCGGCCACCGATGATTTCAATGGCGGCACCAACGAAGGCGTGGGCTATTTCGAGGTCAACCAGAAGAATGGCTGGCGCTGGAACACCGCCAAGGCCTTTTTGCGCCCCACCTGCTATGGCCGCCCCAACTTTGAGATGTGGACCGCCGCGCAGGCTTCCAAGCTCCTCATCGAGACGCAGCCCGACGGCAGCCAGCGCTGCACCGGCGTGCAGGTGTGGGACGGCCACGAAATGGTCACGGCCCGCGCCACACAAGAGGTCATCCTGAGCGCCGGCGCGGTGAATTCGCCCCAGCTGCTGCAGCTGTCGGGCATCGGCCCGGCCGCGCTGCTGCGCCAGCATGGCATCGAGGTGGCGCACGACCTGCCCGGCGTGGGCGCCAACCTGCAGGACCATCTGCAGATCCGTGCGGTGTTCAAGGTGCAGGGTGTGCAGACGCTCAACACCATGGCCACCTCGCTGCTGGGCAAGGCCAAGATCGGGCTCGAATATGCGCTCAAGCGCAGCGGCCCCATGAGCATGGCGCCCTCGCAGCTGGGCGCCTTCACGCGCAGCAGTGCCGACCAGCCCTGGCCCAACATCGAGTACCACGTGCAGCCGCTGTCGCTCGACGCGTTTGGCGATCCGCTGCACAGCTTTCCGGCCTTCACGGCCAGCGTGTGCAACCTCAACCCCACCAGCCGCGGGACGGTGAACATCAAGAGCGCCGACTTCAAGGCCGCACCGGCCATCGCGCCCAACTACCTGAGCACCGCCGAAGACCGCCAGGTGGCCGCCGACAGCCTGCGCGTCACACGCCGCATCGTGGCCCAGCCCGCGCTGGCCAAATACCGGCCCGAGGAATGGAAACCCGGCGTGCAGTTTGAAAGTGACGAAGACCTGGCCCGCCTGGCCGGAGACATCGCCACCACCATCTTCCACCCTGTGGGGACCACCAAGATGGGGCGCGACGATGACCCGATGGCCGTGCTGGACTCCCAGCTGCGCGTGCGCGGCATCGCCGGGTTGCGGGTGGTGGATGCGGGCGCCATGCCCACCATCACCAGCGGCAACACCAACTCGCCCACGCTGATGCTGGCCGAGAAGGCGGCCGAGTGGATCCTGCAGGCGCGCAAGACGGCGTAATCGACAGCCAGCTGCCGGAGCATGGACGCCCACATAGACGCGCCCCTTCGCAAATTGTTACGAACACTTTCACAGGCCATGCCAGCCGGCCTGGCCCGACGCCGGGCAACCACAACGCTGGACGCACGGCAACAGGGGTGGGAAATCCCCAATGCACCACCGAGGGGCAGCCGTTAAAGTCATGCCACTCGAAAGCGCGCTTCGGTGTGCCAAGCGAGGGGCCCGAGGAGACATTTCTACCAACAATCCAATTCCAAGCACCCAACGAGGTGCATTCTTTTTTCAGGCGCTGGTGATCCCAGCGCCTTTTTCTTGCCCGTTTGTCGTGCAAGCCACCCCGTCGATTGCCCCGAATCTCACCAAATTGATAGCAAACAAGGTGCGAAAATCCGTCGATGGAATGGATTTTTATCACCCTGGCCTCGCTGCTCGCAGGCTTTGTGGATGCGATTGTGGGCGGTGGGGGACTGGTGATGGTGCCAGCGCTGTTTGCGGCCTTTCCCGGCGCGCCACCGGCCACGCTGCTGGGCACCAACAAGGCGGCATCGGTATGGGGAACCGCCATGGCTACCTGGCAGTACAGCCGGCGTGTGCAGATCCGCTGGCCGGCCATGCTGCCTGCTGCAGCCGCCGGCTTCATGGGAGCGTTCGCCGGCGCCTGGGCGGTCACGGTGATGTCCGCAGACTTTCTGCGCAAGTTGCTGCCACTCGTGCTGCTGGGCGTGCTGGCCTACACACTGGCCAAGAAGGAGCTGGGCCAGCACCACAGGCCCCGCCATGAGGGGCGGGCCGAAGCACTGGTGGCCTGCCTGATCGGCGGGCTCATCGGTTTCTACGACGGATTCTTCGGCCCCGGCACCGGCAGTTTTTTCGTCTTCCTGTTCGTACGCCTGCTAGGCTACGATTTCCTCAACGCCTCTGCATCCGCCAAGCTGCTCAATTGCGCCACCAACATTGCTGCCATTGCACTGTTTGCCGCCAAGGGCCATGTGTGGTGGCACTTTGCCGTGACGCTGGCCATTGCCAACGTTGTGGGCAGCCTGCTCGGCACGCACCTGGCGCTCAAGCACGGCACCGGCTTTGTGCGCGGCATTTTCATCGTGGTGGTGGGCGCGCTGATCCTCAAGACCGGCTACGACGCCTTTCTGCGCTGAACCGATCCACCACCCGCCCCACAGGCCACCCAGCCAGCGATCCAGGGGCTGGCGGAAACAGGCGGTGCCGCATGGACTGCCCTCTATAATCGATTGCGTCAGTTTTATGACGCCCATTACCTTTGGGCGCTATCATTTTCCAGGCTCCGGTTGCGTGACCCGCAAGCCGGATTTTTTGTATCTGTACCACCCCGACAGGATTCACCATGAAGCTTTTCAAGTTCATCGCCTCCACCCTGGCACTGTGCGCTGTCATTTCCGTACAGGCCCGCTCCCTCGATGAGATCAAGAAAGGTGGCAAGATCATTGTGGCCACCGAAGGGCAGTTTGCACCCTTCAATTACTTCAAGGGCACCACGCTGACGGGCTTTGAGGTGGAGGTGGCAGAACTCGCAGCCAAGAAGATGGGCCTGAAGATCGAATGGAAAACCATCGGTTTTGACGCCCTGCTGACCGGCCTGAAGCAGGACCGCTGGGATCTGGTGATCGCATCGCATGGCGTGACCGAAGAGCGCGCCAAGGCCGTCACCTTCACCGCGCCGCACTACTGCTCTGGCGGCATGGTGATCGCCATGGACCCCGCGATCCGCAGCGCCAAGGATCTGGGGGGCAAGATTGTCGCCGTGCAGACCGGCACCAGCTACCTGGAAAATGTCCAGAAGGTCACGACCATCAAGGAAATGAAGAACTTCCCCACCGATGTGGATGCGCGCAGCGCACTCACCTCGCGCCGGGTGGACGCCTGGGTGACCGACCGTTTCGTGGCCAAGGAAGTGGTGGCCAAGAACCCCAAGGCAGGCCTGCAACTGGGTGAAATGGTATTCATCGAGCGCATCGCCTCGGCAGTTGCCAAGGGCAACCAGCCCCTGGCGGATGCCTGGTCCAAGGCACTGGCCGAAACCATGGCCGATGGCAGCTACGCCGCCCTGTCGAAAAAGTACTTCAACGAAGACGTACGCTGCAACTGAAAACGGGGGCTTCGGCCCTCTCTGATCCATGCTCATAGCCCTTTGGCCGCGCCACTGGAGCCGCCCGCAGCGTAGCAACGCCACGCTGGTTGCGGCGCTGGTCCTCATGGTGTTCATGCTGGCCCTGCTCGGCCAGATCCTTTCCCTTTTCCCCGAACCCATCGGCTCCAACGCGCAGGCGTTTTCCGACGGTGCGCGCACCACGCTGTGGCTGACGCTGGTCAGCGGCGCCGTGGGTCTGGTGCTGGGCACGGCTGCGGCACTGGCACGGACGGCCCGCTGGATCGGTTTGCGCTGGCTGGCGGGTTTTTACATCTGGGCCATCCGCGGAACGCCGCTGCTGGTGCAGATCCTGTTTGTCTACTTCGCGCTGCCGGTGCTGGTGCCGGGGCTGAATCTGCCCGACTTTGCCGCCGCCGTGGTGGCGCTGGGGCTGAACGTGGGCGCCTACAACGCCGAAGCGATCCGTGCGGGTCTGCTGGCCGTGCCCCGGGGCCAGACGGAAGCTGCACGCGCACTGGGCCTCGGGCGTGGCCATGTATTTTTCGATGTGGTGTTTCCGCAGGCCTTCAAGATCTCGCTGCCGCCCCTGGTGAGCAACTTCGTGGCGCTGCTCAAGGACTCCTCGCTGGCGTACGCGATCGGCGTGGTGGAACTGACCAATGTGGGCAACCGCATCCAGTCAGCGACGTTCCAGCCCATTGCCACCTTGACCACCGTGGCCCTGACCTACCTGCTGCTGACCACGCTGGTGACCCAGCTGTCCAACGCCATCGAGCACCGCTTTGATGTGGAAGGGCGCATCCAATGAGCGCCACTACGCCCTACATCGTGGCAGAAAACGTCTGCAAGTCCTTTGGCACGAACCAGGTGCTCAAGGATGTATCCACGCATTTCAGCACCGGCGAGGTGACGGTCATCATCGGCGCCTCCGGCTCGGGCAAAAGCACTTTGCTGCGCGCCATCAACCGGCTGGAGCCCCACGACAGCGGCACCATCCGCATCGGTGGCGTGCCCGTCACGGACGATCCCCGCACCTTGCAGCAGCAGCGTTGCGAAGTGGGCATGGTGTTTCAGCAGTTCAACCTGTTTGGCCACATGAACGCGCTCGACAACGTGGCACTGGCCCCACGGCGCCTGCGCCATCTTGCAAGGGCCCAGGCCAATGAGCAGGCGATGGCCCTGTTGCGCCGCGTTGGCATGCAGGACCATGCACAGAAGTACCCATGGCAGCTGTCCGGCGGGCAGCAGCAGCGCGTGGCCATCGCCCGCGCATTGGCCATGGCACCGAAGGTCATGCTCTTTGACGAGCCCACCTCGGCGCTGGACCCCGAGATGGTGCAGGAAGTGCTCGACGTCATGCGCGAACTGGCGCGCGGCGGCATGACCATGATCGTGGTGACCCACGAAATGGGCTTTGCACGCGAGGTGGCGGACCGTGTGCTGTTCTTCGACAAGGGGCGCATTGCGCACGATGCCCCCCCCACGGAGTTCTTCAACAATCCGGGAAACGACCGCATCCGCGCCTTCATCGGCCGGATGGGCACCTGAATCGCCGACGCCCCGTCGCGGCCGACCGCCAAGCACCCGGCCCCGTCCGGTGGCTGCCGCGCGAGCCTCTGACCGGCCTCCCCCTTGAACCCCCAGTGCCGCGGTGCAGCAGGCGCATGCGCTGAGCACCCGTTTCCTTTTTATGCGCTCTGAACGATTTGGACTATTGGCCCTGCTGGTGGTCACCACCGTGTGGGGAACCACCTTCCCCGCCATGAAGCTGCTGTCGGAGCACCTCGATGCCCTGCAGATCATCTGGTTGCGTTTTGCCCTGGCGCTGCTGGTGCTGGCACCGCTGTGGGTGGGCATGCGGCCCAAGGAGCGCCTGTGGGGTTGCGCGCTGGGGCTGTTGCTGTTCCTGGCCTTCTGGCTGCAGATCGAAGGCCTGGCGCGCACCACCAGCAATCGCAATGCCTTCGTCACCGGGCTCAACGTGCTGGTGGTGCCCCTGATCGCCATGGTGGCTCTCGGCCGACGCTATGGCTGGCGCCTTTGGGCCGCATGCGCCATGGCGTTCGCAGGCATGGTCTTGATGTTCCATGAGAACGACCCCTGGAATCCGGGGGACTCGCTCACGCTGGCGAGCACGGTGTTCTACGCGGTCTATATCCTGGTGCTGGAAGAGTGCGCGCGCCGCACCGTGGCGCACCCGTTGCGTGCCACACGCATGGCCGCGGCACAGGCGACCGTGATGTGCGCCTGCGCCACCGCGCTGCTGCTGGTCCGCGATGGCGGCATGGACGGGCTGCCATCGCTGGGCCAGCTGCAGACAGCGAGCTGGCTGGCGCTCGTGTACCTGGGCTTTGTGGCCAGCGTGGTGGTGGTGACGCTGCAGGCCTGGGGCCAGCAGCGCGTGGATGCCATGCGCAGTGCCATCGTGTTCGGACTGGAGCCGGTTTTCGCCGCACTGACCGCCTGGGTGCTGCTGGGTGAGCGGCTGGGGTGGTCCGGACTGGGCGGTGCGGCCCTGATTGTGGTGGCTCTGGTTTTCAGCCAGATGGGGCCACCCCGGCGGACCGCGGCACCCTCCGGTGGCGTGCAACCGGTTGCGCCCGATTAATCAGCGAATCAGGCTGCACCTCTTCTGCAGAAAGCGTTAACAGCTATTGTTTTAGATGACGCTAAGGGGCTAACAACGGGACATCGGCCACGGCACGCGGCTTGCCGATAGGCGCCGAGGCCTGCCCCTTCTGCACGGCGGCGATGTCTGCCTCGCTCGGGTACTCCCCCAGCAGCCAGTAGTCGAACACCCGGCGTGCAATGGGGGCAGCGTGCGCTGCGCCAAATCCGGCGTTTTCAACGATCAGTGCCAGCGCAATCCTCGGATCTTTGGCGGGCGCGAACGCCGTGAACAGGGAATGGTCACGCTGGTGCTCCTCCAGCGCCTTGGCGTTGTAGCGCACGTTCTGCCCCAGGCTGACCGCCTGGGCCGTTCCGGTTTTACCGCCCGAGGTGTAGGGAGCCCCCGCAAACACGCGCGTTCCAGTCCCCCCCGTGTTCACGGCCACCATCGCGTTGCGCACGATGTCCACGTTCCTGGACTGGTAGCCCAGGTTTTCGCCCGGTGGCTGCGCGATCTCCGTCACCGCCCCCGTGACTGCATTCTTCACGGCCTTGGCCATATGCGGGCGGTAGCGGGTTCCGCCGTTGACCATGGTGGCTTGCGCCTGCGCCAGCTGCAGCATGGTGAAGTTGTTGTAGCCCTGGCCAATGCCCAGCGAGACAGTTTCGCCCGGGAACCAGCGCTTCATCTCGGGGCGCTTGTAGGCGTTGCGCTTCCACTCGGTGCTGGGCAGGGTGCCGCGCACTTCGCCATTGAGGTCGATGCCGGTGGACTGGCCGAAGCTCAGGGGTTTCATGAAGTCGTGGATGGTGTCCACGCCCATCTCCACGGCCAGTGAATAGAAGTAGGTGTTGCTGGAGAACTGGATGGCGCGGTGCATGTCCAGCGCGCCCAGCCCCCCTTCGTGGCTGCGGAAGGTGCGGCCACCGAACGTGTAGAAGCCCGGGTCGTTCATGATCATGCTGGCCGAACGCTTGTTCAGTTCCAGCGCCGCCAGTGCCATGAAGGGCTTGTAGGTCGAACCCGGCGGGTACAGCCCTCGCAGGGCGCGGTTGAGCAGCGGCTTGTCGATGGATTCATTGAGCGCGGTCCAGTTTTCGACATCGATACCTTCCACGAACAGGTTGGGATCGAACGTGGGCTTGCTTACCAGCGCCAGGATCTCGCCGTTGCGCGGGTCGATGGCCACCAGCGCGCCGCGGCGGGCCCCATACAACTCTTCCACCAGTTTTTGCAGCTTGACGTCGATCGACAGCATCACGCTGTCGCCAGGCGTGGCCGCACGGCTCGACAGCTTGCGCACGGCACGGCCGCCCGCGGAAGTCTCCATCTGCTCCACACCCGTGGCGCCATGCAATGCCGTTTCGTAACTCTGCTCGATGCCCAGCTTGCCGATGTACTCGGTGCCACGGTAGTTGGCCTCTTCCTCAGAATCCTGTATCCGGGCTTTCTCCGCCTGGTTGATGCGCCCGATGTAGCCAATCGCATGGCTTGCCACTTCGCCCAGGGGATAGTTGCGAAAAAGCCGCGCCTTGATGTCCACTCCGGGAAACCGGTAGCGTTGCGCCGCAAAGCGTGCGACTTCCTCGTCCGTCAGGCGGGTGCGGATGGGCAGCGATTCAAAATTGCGCGATTCCTCCATCAAACGCTTGAAGCGGCGGCGATCCCGGGCTTGAATCTCCACCACCTTCGACAATCCATCAATGGTGTCGTCCAGCGACCCCACCCGGGAGGGCGTTATTTCGAGGGTATAGGCCGCATAGTTGGTCGCCAGCACCACACCGTTGCGATCCAGGATCAGGCCCCGGTTGGGAACAATCGGAACGATCGCGGTGCGGTTGCTCTCTGCCTGCGCCGCAAGGTCTTCGTGTCGCACCACCTGCAGAAAGAGCAGACGGGCCACGATCAGGCAGAACGCCAGAAAAACCACAGCACCGATCACCACGACCCGTGTACGAAACCGCGATGCGTCGGCCTCGACATTGCGCAGCTCCGTCATGTCCGCCATCCCTGCGGCGCCTGCGAACGGCGCTCGCGCCAAGCGGCAGGCAACGCTTCAGCGGGTGAATGGACATATTTCGTCATGCGCAAGAAAAACCTCACAGCGGCCGGTTCTCATCGCGATCCGGTGGACGGCGCTGCGGTGCCAGCAGCACCCAGCTGGCCGGGAGCCAGAGCAACGCCTCCAGCACGGGCGCGAGCAGCCCCCAGAAGCCTGGAAAGACGCCTCCGCCCACCATGCGCAGCAACAGCTCCACCGCGTGGGCCAGCACAAACAGCGGCAATACCTGCAGCGCCTGGGACGGCACACTGAACCACAGCAGCCGGCGATGCATCGCCATGGCGCCAAACGCCATCACGGTATAGGCCAGGGCATGCTGCCCCAGCCAGGATGACTGGTGCACATCCATGCACAGGCCCAGCAGGAACGCCACGCCCATGCCGATGCGCTGGGACTGGTGCACCACCCAGAACGCCAGCAGCAGCATCAGGATATCGGGCGTCCAGACCACGCGCCCGAGCGGCACAAAATTGATCGCCAGGCCCGCCACCAGGCTGGCGGCAATGAAGGCCGGGTTGACTGGCAGCAGCAAGGGCTGCCCGCGCGGCATGATCATGGCGCGCGCCCCGGTGACGGGACATTCCTGCAGCACATCACTTGCGAGCTCCCTTCTTGCCGGGAGGCACCGCAACGGGTTCGTGCTGCTCCGGCATGGGTTCTGCCACCGGCTTGAGCAGCATCACATGGCGGGCCCCCTGCACCCCGGCGATGGGGGCGCAATAAATGCGGGCGAATGCCGAATCGGCCCGCCGTTCCACGCGCACCACCTTGGCGACGGGTAGCCCCGGTGGATACACCCCATCGACCCCGCTGGTCGTGAGCAGATCCCCCTCAAGGACGTCGGCGTTCGCCGGCATGAAGCGCAACTCCATGCCACCGGCATGGCCCGCCACCGGGTCCCCGTAGGCAACGCCGCGGGTACCGGTGCGTATATTCAACACCGCGATGGCCTGATCACGGTCGATCAGCAATGTGACCTCGCTCACGAACGGATGCACCCGCGTGACCTGGCCCAACACGCCCTTCTCGTCGAGCACCGGAGCACCCAGCTCCACGCCTGCCGTCCGGCCCTGGTCCACCACCACCCGCCGGGTGTAGGGATCTGCCGTGTCGTAGAGCACCTGTGCCGCCTGGGCAGGGGTTTCCAGCCGGGTCCGAAGGTCCAGCAATTGCCGCAGATGCAAGTTTTCCTGCATCAACTGATCCGACTGGAGCGCGCGCTGCGACATCAGGACCATTTGCTTGCGGGCCGCATCGGCGTCTTCCTGGGCCGTTTTCAGGGACTGGAAATAGCCACGGCCCTGCGCAATGAACTCGACCGGCTGCAGCATCAGCCATTGCACCGGGTAAATGACGGTGGCCACCGCCTGGCGCAATGCGCCCGTGAGGTGAAAGCGCGCATCCGCCACCATCAAAAACAGCGCCAATGCGCTGTAGAGGGCCAGCTTGGAAAGGGACGATGGCCCTTGCTTGAAAAACGGCGGCGCACTGCGCTCAAGGGTTCCGAGCGACATGGCACATGATCGTAGTCAGGCGGGATGGCACGAGCACGGCCACCGGGCCGCGAATGCGTGTCCACAAGGCATGGAGGCGAACGCAGTCAGTCATGCAATGGAAAACAGGGTGCGACCCGTGCAGGCACAGGCTGCCCCGCTTTACTCGCTGGTAAAAATGCTGCCCAGGCGGTCCATGCGCTCCAGCGCAATGCCGCAGCCCCGCACCACGCAGGTCAGCGGGTCTTCGGCCACCAGCACGGGCAGGCCGGTTTCCTCGGCCAGCAGGCGATCGAGGTCACGCAACAGCGCGCCGCCGCCGGTGAGCATCATGCCGCGGTCGGCAATGTCGGCACCCAGCTCGGGCGGGGTCTGTTCCAGCGCGTTCTTGACGGCCGAGACGATCTGGTTGAGCGGGTCGGTCAGCGCTTCCAGCACTTCGTTGCTGGAGATGGTGAAGCTGCGCGGCACGCCTTCGCTGAGGTTCCGGCCTTTGACCTCCATCTCGCGCACTTCGGAGCCCGGAAAGGCCGAGCCGATGTTCTTCTTGATGGCTTCGGCCGTGGGCTCGCCGATCAACATGCCGTAGTTGCGGCGGATGTAGTTGATGATGGCTTCGTCGAACTTGTCGCCGCCCACGCGCACACTGCCCTTGTAGACCATGCCGCCCAGCGAGATCACACCCACCTCGGTGGTGCCGCCGCCGATGTCCACGACCATCGAGCCCGATGCTTCCGACACGGGCAGGCCCGCGCCGATACCGGCGGCCATGGGTTCTTCGATCAGATAGACAGCGGTGGCGCCGGCGGCCTCGGCCGCGTCCTTGATGGCGCGGCGCTCGACCTGGGTGGAGCCACAGGGCACGCAGATGATGATGCGCGGGCTGGGTGTAAACAGCGTGCGCGGGTGCACCATCTTGATGAACTGCTTGATCATCTGCTCGGTGATCACGAAGTCGGCGATCACGCCGTCCTTCATGGGCCGGATGGCCTCGATATTGCCGGGCACTTTGCCCAGCATGGCCTTGGCCTCACGGCCGACAGCCTGAATCACTTTCTTGCCATGGGGCCCACCTTCGTGGCGAATGGCGACGACAGAAGGCTCATCCAGCACAATGCCTTTGTCGCGTGCAAAGATGAGGGTATTGGCAGTGCCAAGGTCAATGGCAAGGTCGGTGGAGAAATACCGACGAAAAGCTCCGAACATTCAAAAATCCTCTCAGGCACGGCATGCACTTCGGCTTGCCGTCGCGGGGTGTGTCAGGGAGTGGTTGGGGGGCAGATTTTGCTTTTTCCGCACAATGACCGTCAGGCAGGGGGTATTGCGGCAAAGCCGGGATAATACCCCATCCCCTGTGAATAACTTCGTCCGGTTTGACCGACATCACAGCTTTACATCTGGTTTCCCTCCTTGTTCCCGTTATGGCACTAACACCCCAGGACATCGCTCGCATCGCCAATCTGGCGCGGCTCGAATTGACCCCTTCTGAGAGTGAGCGCATGCTGACTCAACTGAATGGCTTCTTTGGCATCGTGGAGAAGATGCGGGCGGTGGACACCTCGGGGCTCACCCCCCTGGCACATCCCGTCGCGGCCATCCAGGACGTGACCCTGCGGCTGCGCGAAGACGTGGCCAGCGAGCCCAACCAGCGCGAAGCCAACCAGCAAAGCGCCCCCGCTGTCGAACGAGGCCTGTTCCTCGTGCCCAAAGTGATCGAGTAAGAGCCCCGCCGCATGACTTCCACCGCATTGCATGACCTGGGCGTGGCCCAGTTGGCCACCGAACTGCGCGAGCGCCGCGTTTCCGCCGTCGAAGCCGCCCAGCATTTCCTGGCCCGCGCCAAGGCGCACCAGAACCTGGGCGCATTTGTGGCCCTGAACGAAGGCGCCACCCTGGCACAAGCCCAGGCCGCTGACGCCCGCATTGCCGCGGGCACGGCAGGCACCCTGGAAGGCGTGCCGATTGCGCACAAGGACATCTTCGTCACCCGCAGCTTCCCCAGCACCGCCGGATCGAGAATGCTGGCGGGCTACCAATCGCCCTTTGACGCCACCGTGGTCACCAAGCTGGCCGACGCGGGCGCCGTGACCCTGGGCAAGCTCAACTGCGACGAGTTCGCCATGGGCTCGGCCAACGAAAACTCCGCCGTCGCCCCCGTGGGCTTCGACACCCCCGCGCCGGTGCGCAACCCTTGGGACAGCCATCGCATTCCCGGCGGCTCCTCGGGCGGCAGCGCCGTGGCCGTGGCCGCGCGCCTGGCGCCTGCCGTCACGGGCACCGACACCGGCGGCTCCATCCGCCAGCCCGCGTCGTTCTGCGGCATCACCGGCATCAAGCCCACTTACGGCCGCGCCAGCCGCTACGGCATGATCGCCTTCGCTTCCAGCCTGGACCAGGCCGGCCCCATGGCCCGCTCGGCCGAAGACTGCGCCCTGCTGCTGTCGGCCATGTGCGGCCCGGACCCGGACCGCGACTCCACCAGCCTGGACGTGCCCGCCGAGAACTTCAGCGCCAAGCTCAACGACAGCATCGAGGGCCTGCGCATCGGCATCCCCGCCGAGTTCTTTGGCGAAGGCCTTGCACCCGACGTGCGCGCTGCCGTCGATGCCGCCCTGAAGGAGTACGAAAAGCTGGGCGCCAAGCTCGTACCCATCAGCCTGCCCCGCACCGAGCTGTCGATTCCGGTCTACTACATCATTGCCCCGGCCGAAGCCTCGTCCAACCTCTCCCGCTTTGACGGCGTGAAGTTCGGCCATCGTGCCAAGGACTACACCGATCTGGTCGACATGTACAAGAAGACCCGCGCGGAAGGCTTTGGCGACGAGGTCAAGCGCCGCATCATGATCGGCACCTATGTGCTCTCGCACGGTTACTACGACGCCTACTACCTGCAGGCGCAGAAGATCCGCCGCATGATCGCCGACGACTTCCAGAGCGCGTTCCAGAGCTGCGACCTGATCGCCGGCCCCGTGGCGCCCACCGTGGCCTGGAAACTCGGTGAACATGGCAACGACCCGCTGGCCGACTACCTGGCCGACATCTTCACCCTGCCCGCATCGCTGGCCGGCCTGCCCGGCATGAGCGTGCCCGCAGGGTTTGGCGAGGGGGGCATGCCCGTGGGCCTGCAACTCATCGGCAACTACTTCCAGGAAGCACGCCTTCTGAACGCTGCACACCGCCTGCAGCAAGCCACTGACTTCCACCTCCGCCAACCCGGAGGTCTGTGATATGACCAGCAAATTGATCCACGGCTATGAAGTCGTCATCGGCTTCGAGACCCACACCCAGCTCGCCACGCAGAGCAAGATCTTCAGCCGCGCCCCCACCGCCTTTGGCGCCGAGCCCAACACCCAGGCCTGCGCGGTGGACCTGGCCCTGCCCGGCACGCTGCCGGTGATGAACCGTGAAGCGGTGGCCTGCGCTATCAAACTGGGACTGGCCCTGGGCTCCCACATTGCGCCCGTGAGCATTTTTGCGCGCAAGAACTACTTCTACCCCGACCTGCCCAAGGGCTACCAGATCAGCCAGTTCGAGATCCCGGTGGTGCAAGGCGGCGAGGTCGCGTTCTTTCTCGGCGACGAGAAGAAGACCGTGCGCCTGGTGCGCGCCCACCTGGAAGAAGACGCGGGCAAATCACTGCATGAGGACTTCATCGGCCAGTCGGGCATCGACCTCAACCGCGCCGGCACGCCGCTGCTGGAGATCGTGACCGAGCCCGACATGCGCTCGTCCGAAGAGGCCGTGGCCTATGCCAAGGAACTGCACAAGATCGTCACCTGGATCGGCATCTGCGATGGCAACATGCAGGAAGGCAGCTTCCGCTGCGACGCCAACGTGTCCGTGCGCAAGCCCGGCGCCGCTTTAGGCACGCGCCGCGAGATCAAGAACCTGAACTCGTTCAAGTTCATGCAGCAGGCCATCGACTACGAAATCCGCTGGCAGATCGAGCAGATCGAGGACGGCCACGCGATCCAGCAGGCCACCGTGCTGTTCGACCCCGACACCGGCGAGACGCGCGCCATGCGCACCAAGGAAGACGCAGCGGACTACCGCTACTTTCCTGACCCAGACCTGCCGCCGCTCCACATTTCAGCGCAATGGGCGCAGGAACAGCGTGCGCTCATGGCCGAGTTGCCCCGCGCCATGGCGGCGCGCTTCGTGGCGGACCATGGCCTGCCCGAATACGACGCCACCACGCTCACGCAAAGCAAGGCCATGGCCGCCTACTTCGAAGCGGTGGCCACGGCCTGCGGGCAGCCGAAGCTGGCCAGCAACTGGATCATGGGCGAGATGTCGCGCCGCCTGAACGCGGGCGAGATCGGCATCGAGCAGGCACCGGTGTCTTCTGCGCAACTGGCTGCACTGATCGCGCGCATCGCTGACGGAACGATTTCCAACAACGCGGCCAGGCAGGTGTTTGATGCGCTGTGGAACGGTGAATCGGCCGACGTGGACGCCGTCATCGAATCCAAGGGCCTCAAGCAGATGAATGACAGCGGCGCACTGGAGAAGATCATCGACGAGGTGATCGCTGCCAACGCCGACAACGTGGCGCAGTTCCGCGCAGGCAAGGACAAGGCCTTCAATGCGCTGGTGGGTCAGATCATGAAGGCCAGCAAGGGCAAGGCCAATCCGACGCAGGTCAACGAGTTGCTGCGCGCACGGCTCGCAGCCTGATTTTGCGGGGCACGGCGCACTGGCCTGCCGGCGCCGCCTTCAGCGCGTGGCGGCAGGCAGCAACACGTCGGAGGCTGCGGCGGCAGGCGCCATTTGCGCAGCCCACAGCCTGCGCAGCTGCGCCAGCTCTGCGTCGTAGCGCTGGTGGATGCGGCGTTTTTCCAGCTCCTGGTTGAGCACGAAGCGCCGTTGCTCCGCCATGCCTGCATCGTTTTCGGCCATCTTGCGGCGCAGCGCCATGGGGGCCTTGGCGGGATCCCGCTGGTAGAACTCCATTTCGGTTTCCAGGGCCTTGCGCTGCTGCTGCAGTTCCAGCACGCGCTTCTCGGCGACGGTGGTGACGTCCTCCAGCAGCTGAATGGCCGAGGCACGCTCCTTATCGTGGGCCGCCTTGTCCGGGTAGCGGGCAGTGAGAACCCGCTCGCGGCGGCGCTCTTCCTGCTGGCGGGCGCGCTCCTCAGCCTCCTTGCGGCGCTGCACTTCCAGGGCGGCCCGCTCCTGCTCGGTGAGGGAAGGACCAATCTGGCGCCGCACGGTGCCCGTGGGGCCCAGTTCACGCTGCTCGCGGTCCATGCATTCGGCGATGGGGCGGTCCGCCGTCAGGCGGCGCCCCTGGCGATCGACACAGGTGTAGATGCTGCCGGCATTGGTCTGCTGCGCCCACGCGCACTGCGCAGCCATGCTGGCCATCACACCGACTCCCATGATCCACGCCCATTTGCTCAACTGCATGACCCTTGGTTGACTCCATACCGCTGGCGATAGGCCAGCACCCGCGCGTGGTGCGCGCTCATTTCCCCCCCCCCTGTTTCGGAAAGATAGAGCAATAAGTCTGCCAGGGTTGCAATGGCGCACACCTGCATGCCCAGCTGGTGGCGCACATACTGCACGGCGCTGTGCGCTACGTCCTGGCCATTCTCGGTGGCTTTTTCCTGGCGATCCAGTGCAATGGCGACCGCATGCGGCACAGCGCCAGCGGCGCGGATGATGGCGATGGACTCGCGTGCGGCGGTGCCTGCCGACATCACGTCGTCAATGATCAGCACCCGCCCCTGGAGGGGGGCACCCACCAGGGTACCGCCTTCCCCATGGTCCTTGGCTTCCTTGCGGTTGTAGGCGAAGGGCACGTTGCGCCCCCGCCGCGCCAGTTCCACGGCCACGGTCGCAGCCAGGGGAATGCCCTTGTAGGCTGGACCGAACACCATGTCGAACTCGATCCCGCTGGCCAGCAGGGCTTTTGCATAGAATTCAGCAAGGCGGCCCAGCTTGTCCCCATCGTCGAACAGGCCGGCGTTGAAGAAGTAGGGACTCAGGCGCCCCGCCTTGGTCTTGAACTCCCCGAACCGCAGCACCCCTGCCTCAACGGCAAAACGGACAAAATCCTGCGCCAGACGACCCTGCTCAGGGGTTGGCGCGCCAACATTCACCATGGAAATTCCTTGTTCAAGTTAACCAGCCTCAATCTCAACGGCATCCGTTCCGCCACCAGCAAGGGCGTGGAACCCTGGATCGCAAGCATGCGGCCGGATTGTATTTGCGTGCAGGAAGTGAAGGCCCAGGCCGCCGATATCGCCACGCGTTTCGAACAGCTTGCCGGGATGAACGGCCATTTCCACTTTGCCCAGAAAAAGGGCTACTCGGGCGTCGGCATCTACACCCGCCATGAGCCCAGCGATGTCGTGGCCGGCTATGGCTCGCCCGAGTTCGACGCCGAGGGCCGCTACATCGAACTGCGCTTTGACACACCCGCGCGCAAGCTGTCCATCATCAGCGCGTATTTTCCCAGCGGCTCGTCGGGCGAAGATCGCCAGCAGGCCAAGTTCCGCTTCCTGGAAGAGTTCCATCCGCATCTGATGGCCGCCAAGGGTCAGCGCGAATTCATCCTGTGCGGAGACATCAACATTGCCCACCAGCCGATCGATCTGAAAAACTGGCGCAGCAACCAGAAAAACAGCGGCTTCCTGCCCGAAGAACGCGCCTGGATGACAAAACTGTTGCACACAACTGATGCCGGCGGAGGCCTGGTGGACGTTTACCGCCAATTACAACCCACGGCCACCGACACCGCCTATACCTGGTGGAGCAACCGGGGGCAGGCCTATGCCAACAACGTGGGGTGGCGCCTGGATTACCACCTGGCCACTCCCGCACTGGCGGCCCTCGCACGCACCGAGCACATCTACAAGACCGAAAAATTCTCGGACCATGCGCCCATCACCGTGGATTACGACTTCACGCTCTGACGGCCGCCCTCGCCCCCTCTCTCGGCAGACCACCCCATGACAACAACGCCCGAAACGATTGTCACCACGCCAACCCCGTGCTTTACCCCTCCGGATACGGATGCTTTGTGGAAACTGGTCACCACCCCCCATCCGGTGGTGGGAAAGGCGCGCCACCTGGGTGAAGCCCTTTTGCAGGCCGGCATCATCAGCGAGCAGACGTTGCTGGAAGGCCTGCAGACCCAGAAAGCCGAACAGGAAATAGGCATCCGACGCCAGGTGGGCCAGATCCTGGTGGACCGCGGCGACGTGACACAAGACCAGTTGAAGCACGTGATTGACAGCTGGCTGGGCGAATACATGGTCAACCCCGCCCACCTGACGCCGGATGCCATATCGCTGGCGCTGGTGCCCCGCGCGGTGGCCGAGCGCGAATCGGTGCTGCCCTTGCTGGCCCGCGGGGACGCGCTGGTGCTGCTGATGGCCGACCCTTGCGACCGCATACTGCTCGACGAGCTGCGCTTTCTGACCCAGCGGCGCCTGATTCCGCTGCAGGCAGCGCCAGGCACCCTGGTGCCCGCCATCGCCAAGGCCTACAGCGTGCAGCCGCGGACCCAGCGGGGTTCGCCCGCCGGGGCGGGTGCGCACAACAGCCCTGCCGTTGCCTCTCGCGCCACGTCCCAGGAACTGGCCGTCAACCTCACTTCCACGGCCCCCGACAGCGAGGCCGAGGCGGCCGACGTGATCAGCGAGTCGGACAACACCCTGGTACGCCTGATCAATTCGGTGATTGACGAGGCCATCATCCACCGCGCCTCCGACATCCACATCGAAACCGAACCCGCCCCGCTGAACGTGCGCGTGCGCCTGCGCATCGACGGCGATCTGACGCCCTACCTCGAACTCCCGGCACGCTTTCGGTTTGCCATGGTGGCCCGCATCAAGATCATGGCCAACATGGACATCTCCGAGCACCGCAAGCCGCAGGACGGGAAGATCGACTTCTCGCGCTTTGGCGGCCCGCCGGTCGAGCTGCGCGTGGTCACCGTGCCCACCTCGCGCGGGCTCGAAGACGTGGTGCTGCGCCTGCTGGCCGGCGCCAAGCCCCTGCCGCTGGAAGCCATCGGCCTGAGCCCCTCCAACCTGGTGGCCATGCGCGGCGTGATGAAGAAAAGCTACGGCCTGGTGCTGGTGTGCGGCCCCACGGGCTGCGGCAAGACCACCACGCTGCATTCGGTGGTGCGCGACATCAACACCGCCGGGCGCAAGATCTGGACGGCCGAGGACCCGATCGAAATCACCCAGAGCGGCCTGCGCCAGGTGCAGGTGAATCCCCGCATCGGCTGGACCTTTGCGGCCGCCATGCGCACCTTCCTGCGCGCCGACCCCGACGTCATCATGATCGGCGAAATGCGCGACGAGGAAACCGCGCGCATCGCCATCGAGGCCTCGCTCACGGGGCACCTGGTGTTGTCCACGCTGCACACCAACTCGGCCCCCGAAAGCATTGCGCGCTTGCTGGAGATCGGCCTGGACCCCTTCAACTTCTCCGACTCGCTGCTGGCCATCCTCGCGCAGCGCCTGGTGCGGCGACTGTGTACTGCCTGCCGCGAGCCCCATGTAGCCGACGAGGACACCCTGCTGGGCCTGGCCTCGCAATACCTTGCCAGCGGCACCGGCAATACCCAGGAGGCACACAGCACCCAGGTGGCGCGTTGGCGCCAGCAGCATGGCGATGCCTCGGGATCCGTGCGCCTGTGGCGCGCGGTAGGCTGCAAGGAGTGCGAGCACCACGGCTACCACGGCCGGCTGGGCATCCATGAGCTGATGCTCAGCGACGACCCCATCCGCCAGCACATCCGCCATCGCGCACCCGCCTCCGATATCCGCCATGCAGCCCTGGCGGCCGGCATGCTCACCCTGCGCCAGGACGGCATCGAAAAGGTGCTGCAGGGCCTGACCGACATGGCCGAAGTGGTGGCGGCCACCAACCTGTGACAGGATCAATGCCCAATGGGCGGCCCGCGCTTATGCAGCAAGCGCCGCAGGCGATATGAGCAAGAGCATCCACCTCGCCTCCGAGCCGGGTCGGCGCTACGGTTCTCCGGTGCTGGCCCCGGCATTTCCGGCAGGTTGCCAGACAAACTGGTAATGCGCTGGCGGCACGCCCGGCCGCACCTTGTGGAACGGCAGGCGGACCGACTGCATGGCCAGCGCCGGCCTGCCCGCGCTCGCGCCGGCCCACCAGCCGGGTTCCAGACGGTCTTCGCGCGAAATCAGCAACCAGCCCTGGCCTGCCGTTCGCGCGCGCGCCAGGTGGCTGGCGACACAGGTGGAGACGCCCTGGCTCGACGTGCAGACATTCACAGGGGCCCGGGGGAACCGGGTGAGCAGCGCGCCCGCCAACATGTGATCGGCAGCGATGATGGGGCTGACACCGTCGTAGCCCGCCTGCCGCAGCGCGTTGCCCAGTTCCACCACTGGATGGTTGAGTTCGTCCGGGTGGCCGCGCAGGCCGGTGACCCAGGGACGCAGCCCCGCAGCCAACAGAAAGAAGAGCGCGATGAAGACGACGGCAGCGCTGTAGCGGCCAGCACGCGGGTGGTGCTGCAGCTCCGGCCGCGCTGCGAAAACCGCCAGCGGTACCATGCACAACAGCGGCAGCACCCAGCGCCCCTCAAAATGGGTCACGCCCGCCGCCAGCACCATGCCCAGCAGGACCAGCAGGGCCAAAAGGACATAGCGCACAAAGATCTGCTGCGCCCAGGGTGCGACGGGCGTCAGCGGCCGGCGCCACCAGGCCGAGCGAAACACCGCCAGCGCGACCAGCGCCCACAGCGCCAGCATGCCCACAATGGCGCCCAGCAAGTCAAGCAGCCCCCTACCCAAAGCCCGCTCGGGCTGGATTTCCATCTTGGCCAGGGTGCCCGCCGTGGCCTCCTGCAGGTGCGAGGCCAGCCAGATCGCATGCGGCAAGACCACCAGTCCCCCCATGATCAGCACCCACCACCAGCCGCGCGCAAACAATGCCCGTCGGGCCTGCGGCACTGAAAGCGCCGCCACCAGCATGAGGGCAATGACCAGCGCAAAGCTGTACTTGGCCAGCAGGCCCACCCCGCACACCAGCCCCAGCAAGGCAAAGTCCACCGGCCGGGGCCGCTTGACGATGCGCAGCAGCAGCCACCAGGCGCCGCAGGCCATGGCGGTCACCAGGATGGAGTGCGTCTGGTCGCGGACAGAATCCCAGCCCAGGGAGGGAAACAGCAGCATGCTGGCCGAAGCCCACCACGCACCGCGCTGACCGAGCAATTCGCGCCCGGCCAGCCACATCAGCGCGTAGGTCAGCGCCAGCAGCATGTGCTTGAGCAGCGACAGCGCCAGCACGGACGGGCCGAACACCTGGTTGGTCAGCCATTGCAGCCAGGTATAGAGCGGCGGCTGGGCGCCATAGCCCAGAGCGAGCTCCCGCGACCACAGCATCTGCTCGGCCTCGTCCCATTTCAATGCGGGCGACACCGCCACCCGCACCACGACATGCGCCAGTGCAATCGCCAGCAGCCAGGCCAGTGGATGCGCCATCAGGGATCGGAAAGACAACGGGGTGCGGGGCACTGCAGAAACGTTCATGTTCTCGGGGGCTGGACGTTGCGCCGCCAAGACCGGCTGCCGGCGCGGGTGGCGGCACTGCAGGGCACAATCGCGGCATTATCCCTCCCCCGCTACAGTTGTCCATGAATACCGCCCGCACCGCGACACCCGATGTTTCCATCGTGGTACCGATCTACAACGAGTTCGATAACCTGACCGACCTGGTGGAGCGCATCGCCCAGGCCATGGCGCAGCAAGCGCTGACGTTCGAACTGTTGACGGTGGACGATGGCTCCACGGACGGCAGCGTGGACAAACTGCGTGAGCTGGCCGCCACGCGCGCCTGGCTGCGGCCCGTTTTTCTGGCGCGCAACTATGGCCAGTCCAGCGCGCTGCAGGCCGGCTTTGACCGCGTGCGCGGCCGCTATGTGGTCACGCTGGACGCCGACCTGCAAAACGAGCCCGACGACATTCCGCTGCTGCTGCAACGGCTGGAGACCGACCACCGCGTGGACATGGTGTCCGGCTGGCGCAAGGACCGGCAAGACGCCGAGCTCTCGCGCAAGCTGCCCTCGCGCATCGCCAACTGGCTGATCTCGCGCTCCACCGGCGTGTACCTGCACGACTACGGCTGCGCGCTCAAGGCCTACCGCCGCCCGATCATCGACCGCATTCGCCTGTACGGGGAACTGCACCGCTTCATCCCGTCGCTGGCCAAGGAAGCCGGTGCGCGCATCACCGAAGTACCGGTGCGCCACCATGCGCGCACCCGCGGCGTGTCGAAGTACGGCATCGACCGCACCTTCCGCGTCATTCTGGACCTGATCCTGATCGTGTTCTTCATGCGCTACCGCCAGCGCCCGCTGCACGCGTTTGGCGGGCTGGGCCTGTGGCTGATCGCACCGGGTTCGCTGATCCTGCTGTGGCTGCTGGTGGAAAAGCTCATGGGCCATGCCATCGGCGGCCGGCCGCTGCTGCTGGCCGGCATGGTGCTGGTGCTGGTGGGCGCGCAGCTGGTTGTCGCCGGGCTGATCGGTGAGATGCTGATGCGCATCTACCACGAGGCCGGCAACAAGCCACAGTTCCACGCCGAAGAGTACCAGGCAGATACGGCTGCAGCGCCCGTACCGCCAGCGCCAGCAGCTACCAAAATAGTCGCTTGAAATCGTCCCGCAAAATCCTGCTGCGCGCCCTTCTGGGACTGGCGCTGCTGGGCGCGGTGCTGGCGCTGGCCGACCCGCGCCGGGTGCTGGCCAGCCTGGGGCAGGCCCATCCGGGCTGGCTGCTGGCAGGGCTCGCCGCCGCAATCGCCTCCAACCTCGTGTCAGCGCTGCGCTGGCGGGCGCTGGCGCGCTGGCTGGGGGCGGACATGGGCGTGCGCGACGCCATTCGATGGTACTTCCAGGCCATCGGCCTCAATGCGCTGCTGCCGGGTGCGGTGGTGGGAGGCGATCTGTACCGCGCCGTGGTGCTGCGCCGCACCGGGCAGGACGCCGTGGCCTCCAGCTGGTCGGTGGTGCTCGATCGCGTGAGCGGGCTGTGGATGCTGTGCGCCATTGGCGGGCTGGGCGCAGCCGCCAGCGCCGACACGCTGGGCGCGGCACTGGGGCTTGCACCCGCACTGCTGCGGGGCGTGGCACTGTGCGGCACGGCGCTCTGGCTGGTGCTGCCCTGGTGCCTGCCGGCACTGCTGCGGCATGGCGCCAACTGGAGCTGGCTGGCACCGTTGCGAACCGCGGCACTGCGACCGGATTTTCAGCGCCAGCTCGGCAGGCAGGCATTGGCTTCGGGAGCCGTCCAGGTGCTGTCGGCGGTAGCACTGGCGGCGGGTGGGCTGGCGCTCGGCATACAGCTGCCACCCACGGCATGGGCCTGGGCCATCGCCCCCGTGTTCCTGATGGCGGCGCTCCCCGTCAGCGTGGGCGGCTGGGGCACCCGCGAGGCGGCGGCGGTCGCCGCGCTGGCGCCGTTTGGGGTGGCAGTCCCTGCCGCCGTGGGCGCCGCGATGCTGTACGGCGTTTATGGCCTAGTGCAAGGTGCGCTGGGAGCGCTGGCGTTCGGTCTGCCGTCGCGCGGCCAAACGGCTGCAGTGATCGAACCGGCGCAAGACGGCCACGGAAACTGAGGTACTGCCGCCGCCTCAGCGCCCCAGCGCCTTGGCGCTGACGCCGGCAATGCCCCAGTTCTCCTTGGGAACATCGTGGATCCACACGCGCACGTTGGCCGGCGGCGCACCCACGGCATCCACGAGGGCCTGGGTCACCTTCTCGATGACGGCCTTCTTCTGCTCTTCGGTGCGGCCTTCGATCATGTAAATCTGGGCAAATGGCATGGGGATGTCCTTGGAAGTCTCAAAGCATGGGCTGGGCGCATTGCCGGTGGGCGATCAGTCGAGCTTGATGCCCAGTTTCTGGATCAGGCTGCCCCAGCGCGTGTTTTCAGCACGGATGAACTCGGCAAACTGCTGCGGCGTGTTGACCTTGATGTCGGCGCCGATGTTCTCGAAGGCCGCCAGGGCGGGTGCGGTGGCTGCGCCGGTTTTCCAGGCATCGGCCAGCTTGTTGACGATGTCGCGCGGCGTGGCCGCCGGCGCAATCAGCCCGAACCAGGTCACCACATCGAAGCCGGCAACGCCCTGCTCGGCCACCGTGGGCACGTTGGGCAAGGCGCGCGAGCGCTGGGCCGAGGTCACGGCTATCACCTTGAGCTTGCCCGACTTCACGTTGGGCAGGGTGGTGGTCAGCGAGCTCTCGAAGCTCAGGGGAATCGTGCCGGCCAGCAGGTCCTGGGCGATCTGGCTGGTGCCCTTGTAGGGGATGTGGGTGAGTGCAATGCCAGTGGCGGATTGCAGCAGCTCGGCCGCCAGGTGGGTGCTGGTACCGATGCCCGAGGTGCCGTAGCTGAGCTTGCCGGGGTTGGCCTTGGCATAGGCGACCAGTCCCTTGAGGTCATCGAACGGCGCGCTCGGGTGCGCCACGATGGCGCAGGGCGTGAACCCCACCAGCGACACCGGCGCCAGGTCTTTTTCCACGGAAAACGACAGCTTGGGATAGAGCGTGGGCGCAATGGCCAGGCTGCTGATGGCCGACAGGCCGATGGTGTAGCCATCGCCCGCCGCCTTGGCCACGGCGTCGGTGCCGATGTTGCCGCCGGCGCCGGCCTTGTTCTCCACCACCAGCTGCTGGCCCAGCTTGTCGCCCATCGCCTTGGCCGCCGTGCGGCCCATGATGTCGGTCGGCCCCCCCGGCGGGAATGGCACGACCAGCTTGATCGGCTTGGCGGGCCAGGTGTCCTGCGCCCAGCTGGCCAGAGGGAACGCGGCCAGGGATGCCGACAGGGCGGTGCCCATGCCGGTGGCGATGAAATGTCTCCGTTGCATTGTTTCTTCCCTCTTCTGTTAAACAAAACGAACCGACACGCTGCCCAGGTTCTGGATGCGCAGCGTGACGTTGTCGCCTGCCTGCACCGCCACGGCCTCGGTGATGCCGCCCGACAGCACCAGGCTGCCGGCCGGCAGCGACTGGCCGCGCCGGCCCAGGTGGTTGACCAGCATGGCCACGGCGGCCGCCGGGTGCCCCAGCACCGCGGCGCCAGCGCCCACGGCCACGGGCTGGCCGTTCTTTTCGAGCACCACGCCCAGCGTGCGCAGGTCCACGTCGCGGGCCGCGGCAATGCGCCCGCCGACCACGAAGCGCGCGGCCGAGGTGTTGTCGGCCACCACGCTCTTGAGGTCGAACTTGAAGTCGCGGTAGCGGCTGTCGATGACTTCGATGCCGGGCAGCACCACGTCGCTGGCGGCCAGCACGGCGCCGATGTGGCAGCCAGGGCCCTTGAGTTCGGTGCGGGTGATGAAGCAGATCTCGGGTTCGACCTTGGGGTGGATCAGGTCGCCGACCTGGATCTCCGCGCCTTCAGGGACGACGAACTCGTCCACCAGGAAGCCGAAGACCGGATCGGTCACGCCCATCTGCTTCATCTTGGCGTGCGAGGTCAGCCCCGCCTTGTAGCCGACCACGCGGGCGCCGCGCGCCAGCTTGCGCGCCAGGATGCGGTCCTGGATGGCGTAGGCGTCATCCCAATCCATGTCGGGATGGGACTCGGTGATCTTGAGGGTGTCCTGGGCCTTCAGCTGGCAGTTTTCCAGGTGGTCGGCCAGCTGGTCGAGGGTGGATGCGTTCAATGCCATGTTCTTGTCCTTCAAGCTGTCTGCAGGCCGCGCGCCTTGGCGAGGGTGAGCGCGGTGTCTTCGATCATGTCTTCCTGGCCGCCGACCATGCCGCGGCGGCCCATCTCGACGAGGATTTCGCGCGCCGGCACGCCGTACTTCTGGCTGGCGCGCTTGGCGAACAGCAGGAAGGAGCCGTACACGCCGGCATAGCCCAGCGTGAGCGCGTCGCGGTCGATGCGGATGGGGAAGTCCATGATGGGCACCACCAGGTCTTCGGCCACATCCTGGATCTTGAACACGTCCACGCCGGTCTCGATGCCCATCAGGTCGCACACCGCCACCAGCACTTCCATGGGCGTGTTGCCGGCACCGGCGCCCAGGCCGGCGGCGGCGGCATCGATGCGGCTGCAGCCCACCTCGATGGCGGCCAGGCTGTTGGCCACGCCCATGGCGAGGTTGTGGTGGCCGTGAAAGCCCAGCTCGGTCTCAGGCTTGAGGGCCTGGCGCACGGCGCCGAGCTTTTCCTTCACGTCGTGCGGCAGCATGTGGCCGGCCGAGTCGGTGATGTAGATGCAGTTGGCGCCGTAGCCTTCCATCAGCCTGGCCTGCGTGACCAGGCCTTCGGCGCTGTTCATGTGGCTCATCATCAGAAAGCCCACGGTGTCCATGCCCATCTTGCGCGCCAGGGTGATGTGCTGCTCGCTCACGTCGGCCTCGGTGCAGTGCGTGGCCACGCGGATGGTGCTGACGCCCAGTTCATGCGCCATCTTCAGGTGGTCCACGGTGCCAATGCCGGGAATCAGCAGCGCCGAGACCTTGGCCTGCTTCATCAGGGGCACCACGGTGCCCAGGTATTCCTCGTCGGTGTGCGCGGGAAAGCCGTAGTTGACCGAGCTGCCGCCCAGGCCGTCGCCATGGGTGACCTCGATCAGGGCCATGCCCGCGGCGTCCAGGCCGCAGGCGATGGTCTTCATCTGCGCGAGCGTCATCAGGTGGCGCTTGGGGTGCATGCCGTCGCGCAGCGTCATGTCGTGCAGGCGGACTTTCTTGCCTTGAAGGGTGTTGGTCATGTGCGGTTTCTCCTTACGCAGCCACGGGTTCGAGCGTGAGCGAACCGGACAGGACTTCTTCGGCAAACATCTCCGCCGTGCGGGCGGCGGCGGCGGTCATGATGTCCAGGTTGCCGGCGTACTTAGGCAGGTAGTCGCCCAGCCCCTCGACTTCGAGGAACACGCTCACGCGCTTGCCGTCGAACACCGGGCCATTGACCAGGCGGTAGCCGGGCACGTACTTCTGCACTTCCTTGAGCATCGCGTGGATGGACTCGGTGATCCTGGCCTGGTCGGGCTCGCCTTCGGTGAGGCAGTGCACGGTGTCGCGCATGATCAGCGGCGGCTCGGCCGGGTTGATGATGATGATGGCCTTGCCCTTTTTGGCACCGCCCACCTGCTCGACCGCACTGGCTGTGGTGCGGGTGAACTCGTCGATGTTCTTGCGCGTACCGGGGCCCACCGACTTGGACGACACGGTGGCCACGATCTCGCCATAGGCCACGGCCTGCACGCGGCTCACCGCCGCCACCATGGGGATGGTGGCCTGGCCGCCGCAGGTGACCATGTTGACATTCATCTCGGCCTTGCCGACATGCTCCTTCAGGTTCACAGGCGGCACGCAGAACGGGCCGATGGCGGCCGGCGTGAGATCGATCATCAGCGCGCCCTGGGCGTTGACCTTGCGGCTGTTTTCGGCATGCACATAGGCGCTGGTGGCGTCAAAGACGATCTGCACGCCGTCCTGCCGCATGTGGGGAATCAGGCCGTCCACCCCTTCGGCGGTGGTCTTGATGCCCATCGCGCGGGCGCGCTTCAAGCCGTCGGACTCGGGGTCGATGCCCACCATCCAGACGGGCTCCAGTACCGGACTGCGCTGGAGCTTGGCCAGCAGGTCGGTGCCGATGTTGCCGGGCCCGATCAGGGCGCATTTGATCTTCTTGCTCATGGAAATTCCTTGTGTCAGACGAAGCGGACGGAGCAGCCACCGATGCCACCCATGGTCACGCGCAGGTTGTCGCCCGCGGCGACCGGAACCATGATGCCGAGCGAACCCGACAGCACGACCTCACCCGCCTCCAGCGCGATGCCGTGCTGGCCCAGCGTGTTGGCCAGCCAGGCGACGGCATTGGCCGGATGGCCCAGCGCAGCGGCTCCGGCGCCGGTGGCGACGATGTCGCCGTTCTTCTCCAGCACCATGCCGACGGTGGCCAGATCAACATCGCGCGGATCGACCAGGCGGTCACCCAGCACGAACACGCCGCACGAAGCGTTGTCGGCCACGGTGTCCTGGATCTTGATCTTCCAGTCCTGGATGCGCGAGTCGACGATCTCGAAGCAGGCCATCACGCCCTCGGTGGCGGCCAGCACGTCGGCGGCCGTGATGCCGGGGCCCTTCAGCGTCTTTTTCAGCACGAAGGCGATCTCGCCCTCGGCCTTGGGCTGGATCAGCGTGCCGGCGGGGATGGCCTGGCCTTCGTTGTAGACCATGCCGTCGGTGAGCCAGCCAAAGTCGGGCTGGAACACGCCCAGCATGTCCATCACCGCCTGGCTGGTCACGCCGATCTTCTTGCCCACCACGCGCTCGCCGGCGGCCAGGCGGCGCGCCAGCATGCGTTGCTGGATGGCGTAGGCGTCGTTGATGGTGATATCGGCATGGCGCGCGGTCAGCGGCGCCACGGTGCGGCAGCCCTTCAGGGCGTCGTAGAGCTCGTCGCCGAGCTGCTCGATCAGTGGTGCTTGCATGAAGTCCTCGATCTCAAAGGGAATGGGGTTCGTCGGTTGCAGCCTCGGCCAGGAAATCGCCCACCAGGCGGGCAAAGCGCGCGGCGTGTTCGATCTGCGTCCAGTGCCCGCACTGGCCGTACACGTGCAGCTGCGAGCGCGGGATCCAGTTGGACAGCGTCAGCGAGGTGGACAGCGGGATCACCTGGTCGTCGCGCCCATGCACCACCAGGGTCTGGTGCGGCAGGGCGCGGATGTCTTCTTCGCGACTGGCCATGGCATCCACCCAGCGCTGGCGGGGCGCGGGGAACATGGCCGAGAACGACTCCTGGAAGCCCGGGCGGATGCTGGCTTCGTAGCGCATGCGGGCGAGGTCGTCGCTCATCAGCCCCTGGTTGAAGGCAAAGTAACCCATGATGGCGCGCATGTTCTGCACCGACGGGGTGTAGCCCCACACGGCGTCCAGCCCCTGCGTGATGGGAAAGTGCACGCCCACGCTGCCCATCAGCACCAGGCGGCGCACGCGTTGCGGGTGGCGGATGGCCAGCGCCAGGGCCAGTGCACCGCCAAAGGAGTTGCCGACCAGGTCGGTTTTCTCGATGCCCAGCGCGTCCAGCAGGCCCACGGCCTGGCGTACCCAGCTGTCCATGTCATAGCGCTGGCCTGCCGGGCGGTCGGTGAAGCCGAAGCCGACCATGTCGGGCGCGATCACGCGCGCCTGCTTGGCCAGCTCGGGCATCACCAGGCGCCAGTTGGCCCATGCCGACACGCCGGGGCCGGAGCCGTGGATCATCAGCAGCGGGTGGCCGCTGCCCAGGTCGTGGTAGTTGGTGCGGATGCCCGCTGCTTCGATGCGGTGCCCGATCTCGGGGTGGGAGGCGGTGGCGCTCATCAGAAATATCTCTTTGCTACTTTTATAGGAGCATCTAGCGCTTGCCGAGCAATCTCTAGAAGCCGATTCAACTTAAAACTTCACCATCACGTTGCGCAGATCGGTGTAGAACTCCAGCGAGTGCACACCGCCTTCGCGGCCGATGCCCGACTGCTTGGAGCCGCCGAACGGCGTGCGCAGGTCGCGCAGGAACCAGGCGTTGATCCAGCACAGGCCCACCTCGATCTGCTGCGCCAGGCGGTTGGCGCGCGCAAGGTCCTGCGTGAAGACGGCGGTGGCCAGGCCGTAGCGGTTGGCGTTGACCTTGCCCAGCACTTCTTCTTCGCTGTCGAAGGGACTGATGTGGCAGCAGGGGCCGAAGATTTCTTCGGTCACCACGGTGGCGGTCTCGGGCAGGCCGGTCCAGATGGTGGGCTGGATCCACGAGCCGTTCTTCAGGTCGCCGGGCATGTCGGGGATGCCGCCACCGGTGACGATGGTGGCGCCCTGCTCCTTGGCCGTCTGGTACAGGCCCAGCACCTTGGCCTGGTGCTTCTTGCTGATCAGCGGGCCGATCTTGGTGTCCTTGTCGAAGGGCAGGCCGGGTTTCATGCTCTCGGCGCGGTCCTTCAGTGCGGCCACGACCTTCTCGAAGATCGGGCGCTCCACGTACACGCGCTCGGTGCCCAGGCAAACCTGGCCGGCGTTCTCGAAGCACGAGCGCGTCAGCGTGTCGATGGTGGTCTGGAAGTCGCAGTCGGCAAACACCACGGCGGCGTTCTTGCCGCCCATCTCCAGCGACACCGGGCGCACGCCATTGGCGGCCGCCTTCATGATGATGCTGCCGGTGCGCGTTTCGCCGGTGAAGGTGATGCCGTTGACGTCGGGGTGTTCGGTCAGGAAGGAGCCGGCGGAATTGGCGCCAAAGCCGTGTACCACGTTGTACACGCCCTTGGGCATGCCCACCGCGTTCATCACCTCGCCCAGCAGCGTGGCGGTGGCGGGGGTTTCCTCGCTCGGCTTGACGACCACGGTGTTGCCGCAGGCCAGCGCCGGGCCGACCTTCCAGGTCATCAGCAAGAGCGGCAGGTTCCACGGGCAGACCACGGCGATGACGCCACGCGGCACGCGCACGCCGTAGCTCAGCGCGGTCTTGCCGTCGGGCGTGCGCATGTTGAACGACTCGGTGGCCGTGCTCTTGATGGTGTCGATGAAGATCTGGAAGTTGGCGGCGCCGCGCGGAATGTCCACATGCGAAGCCAGGTGGTGCGGCTTGCCGGTGTCGGCAATCTCGGCCTGCAGGAAGTCGTCGAAGCGGCGGTTGATCTCGATCGCCACGGCGTCCAGCAGCTTGCAGCGCTCGGCGACCGACAGTCGGCCCCAGTCGCCCTTGAGCGCCGCTTTGGCCGCGGCGACAGCGGCATTGACTTCCACCTGGCCGGCTTCGTAAATATCGCCGATGACGCTGCCGTTGACCGGGTTGATGTCCTGGAACGTCTTGCCGCTGGTGTTGCGAACATATTCGCCGTTGATGAAATTCAGAATCTGTTGCATGGTGACTTTCTTATCTCGCAAGCACTGACTGGCTGTAAAGATAGGGTGGGAGGCTCATACTGTCCAATACCAAATTTTCCAAATCTGATACCTTCGAGGTATTAAAAAAAGGAGATGCACAGTGGATTTGCGCCAGATGAAATACTTTCTTGCGCTCGCCCAGGAGCTGCACTTCGGCCGGGCAGCAGCGCGGCTGCACATGGCGCAGCCGCCCCTGACACGGCAGATCCGGGGGTTGGAGGACGAACTGGGAACCCCTTTGTTCCGGCGTACCGCCAAGGGCGTGGAGCTGACCGCCGCCGGCCAGGCACTGCTGGACGAGGTGCCCAACATCCTGTCGCTGACGCAACGCGCGCGCGACCGCACGCAGCAGGCCGGGCAGGGGCTGATCGGCCTGCTCGACGTGGGCATCTTCGGCTCGGGGGTGCTGGACGTGATCCCCCGGCTGCTGGCCACCTTCCACCAGGCACGTCCCGAGGTGCGCATCGAACTGCACAACCTGACCAAGGGCGAACAGTTGCAGGCGCTGCGCGAGCGCCGCATCACCATCGGCTTCAACCGGCTGGTGCCCCCCGAACCCGGCTTGGAGGTACTGAACGTGCTCCAGGAAACACTGGTCGTCGGCCTGCCGGAGACCCATCCCCTGTGCGCACGCCCGGAGATCACGCTGCGCGACCTGGACGGCGAGCCGATGATCGTCTACCCCAACGCCCCCCTGCCCGGGCTGGCCCAGGAGGTGGCCAGCGCCTTCCACCGCGAGGGCATTCGCCTGAACGTGGTGCAGGCGGTGGAAGATGTACTGACCTGCGTGGCCCTGGTGGCGGGCGGTTTTGGCGCCTGCATCACCACCCATTCGGCCACCAGCCTGCGCCTGCCGGGTGTGGTGTACCGGCCGCTGCGCTCGCGCCACCTGCGCGACATCGAGCTCAGCTGCCTGTACCGCACCGACGACATGTCGCCGGTGCTGGCGGCATTTCTGGAGGTGGTGGGTGCGTTTTCCAACGCCCAGAGCAAGAAGGGCCAGGACGCGGGCGGGCGGGATTGACCCTGCCGGGGCCATGGATGGTAGGTCGGCCATGGTCTTCCCGTCACGCCCCGGAAGGCGCAAGCCCCAGCGCCTGCAAGCCGGCGACCGCGATGGCTTCGTCCTGCGCTTCGCTGCCACCCGAGACGCCGATGGCGCCGATGCGCATGCCGCCCTCCACGATGGGCAGTCCGCCCCCAAAGGCGACAAAGCGCGGGCGCAACACCAGCCCCTCCCGCACCGCGGGTGAATGCTGTTGCAGGACCGCATGCCACTGGGAAGTCGGCAGACCAAAGCCCGTGGCGGTGTAGGCCTTGTCGATGGCGATATCGACCGAATGCAGCGGCGCACCGGGCATGCGCACGAACGCCGCCAGAACCCCGGCGGCATCGACCACCGCCACGTTGACCTGCACGTCCAGGGCGGTGGCGGCCTGCACCGCTGCCGCCACGGCGCGCAGGGCCGCAGTGGCATCGATCACGCGCTGCTCCCGGCTGAGAGAGACAACACCGGATCCAATGCTGGGATCTGGCATGGACATGGCGTTCAGAAGGCCTTGACCATCGTCAGCCGCACCAGGTTCCCCTTGGGCTGCGGGCCGGTGCCGGCTTCGGCGCGAAACTCCTTGTAGATCGCGCCCTTGAGGAACACCCCTGCGGACGCAATCGGATACACCAGCTCGGCGCCCAGCGCGTGCCGCGAGGACCGGTCGGCGCTGGCGCCCGGACCGCTGTCGTTGCTGGCCTGCCACTGGCTGTAGCCCACCACCCCCGCCTGCACCGTGCCAAACACCTTGGCCAGCCCCCACTCCACCGTGGCCTGGTTGCCATGGCGAAAGCCACTGTCGTTCTTGCCATGGCGCTCGAAACGCATCAGGGCCGAACCCGAAATCGTCTTGGCGGCATCGAAGTAGTAGGTCGCACCACCGGTCAGCATCGTGCTCTTGAAGCCCTTGCCCGCCGATGCCGGATCGTCGGTGTTGCCCGAATCCAGCCACATGCCGGCGGCAGCCACGGCATCCCACTGCGCGCCGTGCCAGCCCAGCACCAGGGGGCCGACGTAAACGTCGCCCACACCCGAACGGCTGTCCGCGATGCCCGCGGCATTGATGGTGAGCGAGGTGCGCACCAGCGGCACGATGGCCTCGACACCGTAATCGGCGCCCAGCACCTTGTGGCCCGTCATCCAGACAAAGCGATTGGCCAGCGCGGTGACGGTGCCGCTGTTGTGCCCCGGCAGGTCGGTGCTGGAGCCCGGTGCGCGAAAGCTGTTGATGTTGTAGTTCACCACATAGCCCAGGTAATAGAAGCCAGGCGGCGGCACGCTGGCGGCCTGGGCACCTTCCACACCGGGAACGTAATGGCCTTCCGCCTGGGCGGCCAGGGGCGCCAGGCTGCCCAGACCCGCCAGCAGGGCGGTCGCTGCAAATGTTTTCTTCATGGGTTTTCTCGTACAACGAAGCAAAGAGGAAATAACGGAGCCGGGGCGCCGCTTCAGGTGTACACGTCCGTGAAGGACGCCACCAGTTCACCGGTGTGGAAGAAGATCCCGCTGCCCAGCTTGTCTTCGCTCCAGGTGGTCACGGGGCGGTCGGGCTGCGCCAGGTAACCGAGGCCGGCAAAGGTTTCGTTGCGGTTGCCGCTGGGGTCGAAGAAGTAGATGGTCTCGCCGCGCGTGATGCCATGGCGCGTGGGAGCCACGTCGATCTTGACCTTCTTCTTGGCCATGACATCGGCGGCCTTGAGCACGTCATGCCACGAATCCAGGAAGAACGCGATGTGGTGCAGGCCGCTGACCGGGCCGCCCACAAAGGCGATGTCGTGCGGCGTGGTGGTGCGCGCCATCCAGGTGGCGGCCTGCATGTCGCCCTGGGGGCCGACCAGCACCTGCTCGGTCAGGAAGAAGTCCAGGCATTCCTTCATGAAACGCGTGTTGTCCTGCACTTTGTTGATGCCCGCCTCGGGGTTCATCTCGCACATCAGCAGCAGGTGGTCGAGCCAGTGCGCGCCCGCGCCCCGGATGCCGTCGGGCCAGGGATCGGGATTGACGGTGCCCACGTCGGTGCCCACGTATTCCTTCATGGCATACAGGCGCATTTCGTGGCCGCTGGGCAGGTGGAACTGCAGCATGCGGCCGGTGGAGGGCAGCGTGCCTTCCGGCAGCAGCGTGGTCTGGATGCCCCAGGCCTCGATGCGGGCCTGCAGCGCCTCCAGGTCCTCGTCTTTCTCCACCTTGTAGGCGACGTGGTTCAGGCCCGCACGGTCGCTGGGCGTCAGGATGATCGAGTATTTGTCCCACTCGTCCCAGCACTTCAAATAGACGTTGCCGGCGTTGTCCTTCATGACCGTCTTGAGGCCCAGGACCTCTTCGTAGTGCTTGACGGCAGCGGCGATATCCATGACCCGCAGGCTCGCGTGGCCGATTCTCAGTACACCCATTTCATGTCTCCTTTGGTTGGTAAATCTTCATTGGTTCAAGTGGCAGGGCGTTGCGCCACCGAGGTGGTGCTGCCCAGAAAAGGTTTGCGCAATCGGGCGGCCACTTCCAGGCACACCGCCTGGGTGGGCGCCACGCGGCAGGCCAGCGTGTAGCCGTTGGCTTCTTCTTCGGTGCTGACATGCGCCCGGCTGACGGGCCCGAGCGACTGCACCGCCCCTTCCACAATGCGCACCTTGCAGACCCCGCAGCCGCCGTTGACGCAGCCGGCCGGGATGCCCTTGCGGCCCAGCCGCAACATGCCGGCCAGCAGGCTTTCGTTGGTGGCACAGTCAAAACAGTCGCCGGTCTGCGACACGCTGACGCGCACTTGCGAACAGGGGTTGGCTCCCATGGCGGCTCCTAGATGGTTTTGAACAAGGGGCTGCGCGCCTGCTGCGCATCGGCGGCCGAGAGGAATTTCTCGGTGTAGATGTCGCGCTCGAACAGGCGCCCCTGCATCAGGGCGCCGATACAGGCTTCGATCATGGGCGGGGGGCCGCACAGGTAGGCCTTGTGGCCGGCGAAGCTGCCACCAAAGTGCGCCTTGGCCGCTTCGTGAACAAAGCCGCGCGCGCCGTTCCAGCCATCGCTCCCGGCGGCGTCCGAAAGTGCCGGCACGTAGGTGAAATGGGGATGGCGCGCTGCGAGGGCGCGGAACTCGGCGTCGTAGTACAGCTCCTGCGCGCTGCGCTGCCCGTACACCAGCGTGATGGGCTGCGTGCAGCCGCTGGCCAGCAGCTCCAGAATCATGGCGCGCGGGCTCGACAGGCCCGAACCGCCCGCCATGAACACCATGGGCATGGCGGCCGAACGGCGCACGAAGAAACGGCCGTAGGGCCCGGTCAGTTGCAGCCGGTCGCCTTGTTTCAGCGACTCGTGCAGCCAGGTGGTTCCAGCGCCGCCGGGCACCTGGCGCACGTTCAGCTCGATCTCGCTGCTCTGGCCATCGGCACCGGGCGCATTGGCAATCGAGAAGGCGCGCCCCCCGTCAACGCCCGGAATCTGCACCTGCACATACTGCCCGGCCTGGTAATGGATGGACTGGTCCAGGCGCAGGTGCAGGGCCTTGATGGTCGGTGTGAGCTGCTCGATGCGCGCCACCGTGGCGGTGAAGTCACGCACCGGGATCACCTGGGCATCGGGGTCGTCGTCGAAGTCGGCCTCGATGGTGGCGTCCGACTGCAGCGTGGCGCAGCAGGCCAGTGTCTTGCCGTCGTCGCGCTCCATTTCCATCAGGGCGAACGGATTGGCCGCGCCATGGTCCACCTCGCCATCGGTCACCTGCACCTTGCAGGTGCCACACAGTCCGTGGCCGCAGGCGTGCGGAATGTAGATGCCCTGGCGCAGCGCGGCGTCCAGCAAAGTTTGGCCTTCTTCCACCTCGATGGTGGCGCCCAGGGGTTCGAGAGTCAGTTGGTAGCTCATGGCATGTCCTGGACGACGGGGCTGCCCGCGGGCTGCACCCATCGCCTGTGCGGGCTGGTACGGTTAACTGAAAGACCCCTGGATACCGGTCAGGCCTGGCGTGCGAAAGCGGATCGCGTCCTTGTGAACCAGGCCGTTGTCGGCCAGGCTCTTGGCCGGATCGGGCGTCCAGGGCTGGCCCGACTTGAACCACTGGACCTCGTTCCAGTCGATGCGGTCAAAGTCGGGGTGCACGCCATAGACACCGGGCAACACCGCCTGGGCCAGCGCGCCAAAAGGCATGTCGGCAGGCAGCGGCAGCGCCACCGGGCAGGGGAACATCAGATGCTCGTCCCAACCGATGAAGAGCAGGGGCGCCGGGAAGTTGGCGCGCACGTCCTTGGCGGGAAAATCGTAGGGCTTGAGGGCGGTAACGCTCATGGCCGGGCTCCTTGGTCTGCGGCGGCCGTTTCGCCCGGCATGGGATCGCCGCGCCAGGCCGCAAAGTTCTTCTGGTCTTCCGAACCCTCGAAGTCGAAGTTGTCGCGGCCCACGTTCAGACCGTACCAGTCGAGCACGGCCAGCAGCGGATCGAAGCCTTCGGCCGTGGGGTCCACACCGGGCTTGAAGCAGTGGCCCTGGTAGATCTGCTGCACCGGCAGCCAGGACTGCACGTACTTCTCGGGCTCGTGCTCGAACACGTGCTTGCAGCCGTCGCTGCAGAAGTGGTACTTGTCGCCCTGGTATTCGGTCTCGCGGTGGCAGATCTGGGTGGGATCGCCCGGTTCGGTGAAGAGCAGCGGAATCTGGCAGGTGTTGCACAGCATCGGCAGCGTCTTGCTGTAGATGCGCCGACCAGCCTTTTGCTCTTCGCGCAGGTACTCGAAGCGCGGGCGGTAGTACTTGTCGAAGGTATCGGGGTACTTCTCGCTGAGCCACTGCATCTCGTCTTCCTTGGGAATCCAGGTGTGGAAGGGGGCCGCAGCGCCGTAGTTGTAGAACGTGTTCCAGGCCTGGTGGCTGATGTGGTCCTTGCCCTCGCAGGCCTCTTTCCAGCCCTTGGGCTCGCGGATGCCGTAGCGCGCCAGGTCGCGGAACAGCGCACCGCCGTTCTCCTCGACATACATCTCCCAGCTCTCTTTCCAGCTCATCACGCGCTTGGGCAGCATGTAGTCCTGCATCATGGCCACCAGCGTGAGCAGGCGGTAGCCGCGCCAGAACCACTTGTTGATCCAGCGCTGCACGATGGGCACGTTGGCAGGGTCCTGCTCCAGCATGAACTTGATGCACTCGATGCCCAGGGTCATGTGGCGCGACTCGTCGGACTGGGCCGAGAAGCCGAACGTCACCGTGGACATGTCGCCGTTGTGCGCCGCACCCGACATGAAGGGCACGAACAGCAGGTTGGTCAGCACGTACTCGAACGAGAAGCTCACGGCGGTGAGAAACTCGAACGGCCCGCCCGACAGCGCATCCTCGAAGAACGACTTGGGCACCGACAGGTACCACACGCGGTCGAACCATTGCGTTGGCTGGTGCAGGCCGTTGAAGTACTTGTTGTAGTGCGACAGCGCGTGCGTCTCGGTCTGGTAGTGGCGCAACTCGTCAATGGACTGCATCTGCGCCGCCACGCGGGCCCCGGCGCCGGTGAAGTGCCGGCCCACATGTGCAAAGCCGCGGTGCGCGTAGTACTCCAGCGGCGTCACGCCCTGGATGAACAGCTTGAGCGCATTCACGTAGCGTGCATCCGAGATGCCGAGCTGCCCGTTGTTCTGCGCAAAGGCCTCGATCACGGCATAGAGCTTCTTCTCCTTCTCGCCCTGGTACTTCCAGTAGGCATCCATGGTCAGGCGAAACGGGTCTTCCCATTTGTCCCAATCGTGGATCTTGATGCCTTCGTACTGGTCGAACGGAAAGACCTTTTCCATTGGCTGGTAGGTGGTTTCCCAGGCCAGTCCGCGCGTCATGGCGGCGTAGCGTTCCTTGAGGCCCAGTTTCTTCTTGATGACAGGTGCGTCCATGGTTTGTCTCCTAATGGTTTCGTGCAACGGCCCGCAGGCTCAGTGTTCCCAGCTCAGCGAAAACTCGTCGTCGTCTTCGTCGATGTATCCGGACAGCGTCACCAGGTTGACGTGCAGCTGCTGCAGGTTGAAGCGCTGGCCGGTCTGCTCTTCGATGGTTTCGCGGCGGATCACGAGGCGACCGGGCGCGTTGATCTTCACGAGCCCCGGTGGATAGGTGGCGCTGGCCTGGGCGTTGTCCGCCAGGATGGCGTCCACGACCGGGCGGGATTCTTCGTTGTCCTGAAAGGCAATGAAGACGCTGGAGACGACGGGGGCGGCAGGGGTGTTCATGGGGGTGACTTCCTTCACAGGGCCAGGCCCGACTTGCGCGCCCGTGCATCCAGCGCCGTGCGCACGGCGGCCAGGGCCACGCTGCCTTGCGCCCCCAGTGCCATGTCCGCCACCGGTGCCAGCGCGGCCTGCGCCAGGTCGGCATAGGTCTTGAACCAACCGGTGATCAGCGAGCGGTTCTCGTCCGACGCGGCGGCAGCCACCTTGGTGACAGCATCCACCCAGCGCGCGCTCTCGTCATGCCACTCGGGCATGAAGGCCGTCAGCATGGCCACCGCCGTGCCGCCCTGCACTGCCAGGTGGTCGTCCACAAAATGCGTGTAGATCAGCGGGTACAGCAGGCCATCGAGCACCAGGTTCTGTGCCACGAACAGCTCGAACGGATCGTTGACGACCAGCGTGTCCTCCACCAGCCGGCGCAGCGGCTGCCAGCGCGGGTCGTGCAGCCAGTCGTTCTTGCCCGCATCGAGCGCGCCGGGCTCGCCCAGGGCCAGCCCCAGGCGCGTGAGGTACTGCGCCACGGCCAGATGGTCCATGGCATGGAACATGGCCGGCGCCGTGAACGCCGTACCGTAGCCGCGCGAGCAGATCGTGCTGTTGTTCATGTTGGCGCCCCAGGCCGCGTGGCGCAGCGGCATGAGCACTGCACAGGCGGCGGTGCGCTGCGTGTCGGCAATCTTGTCGATCAGCCCCCGCGACTCCACGAACTGGTAGTTGGCCTCCATCGCCTCCTGCTGGCGCGCACGCGCCATGGTCCAGTTGGCGTAATAGAACTGGCGCGGGTCGCGCAGCGCATCCCAGTCGGCCAGCTTGACGGCCGTGCGGGCGGTGTCGAACAGCTCGAATTCGGGTTCCCAGGTCGGACGGTAATGGAAATGCGCGGTGGGCTGCACGCCCACCGTGGCTTCCAGGTAGCGCGACGCGGGTTTGTCACCCGTGTACGCGGCCACGCGGGCGAAGGTGCTGCGCAAAGGCTGGATTTCGCGCGCCTGCAGGTCAATGTTCATGTGCGGTGTCTCCTCAAACGATGGTGGTGGTGCGGTCTTCGATCGGATCGCCGAGGGGGCGCACCCGTTGCGCCCGGCAGAACGCCTCGAACGCGCGCTGCGGCAGCATCAGCTCCACCGTCAGTTCCGGCCAGCCGATCGAAAACTCGAACTCGATAAAACCGTTGTCCCGTCTTTTCAGCACACGGACGAACTTGCGCGACACGTCGCATTGCAGGCTGTCGGTGGCCAGTGGTTCTGGGTTCATTGCGGGCTCCATGTTTTGGCTTTAGCCCGTCAACAGGTGCACGGGTCGTGCCAACTGTCGATAAAACGACTTCAATATCGATAAAACAAGGGTTAGTCCCTACAAAACTCCGTGCCGGGAAGCTGCCGCACACCCCTGGCGGCTGCGCAGCCGCGCCTTGTCCGCAAGATGCCGCGGTGCAGCATGATCAAATGCTCAAATCCACCGAGCAGGAACTGATGAAATGGTGAATTCGACCGGCACTGGGGTCATACCCGATGGCGCTCATCATTCTTTTTATCGATAGTGCGCCCATGCCTGCCTCCGCCCTGCCTCCGCTGCCTCCCGATATCGATCTGCGCCGCCTGGTGCATTTTTCTGCGGGCGACGGCCGCATCTGGCTTTCGGGCCAGCGCATGCTGCTGGTCCATGCGGCCGCACTGGGCGCCCTGCGCCGGGAGCTGATGAACACCCTGGGACCGGCGCAGACCCGCCGCCTGCTGATGCGCGCGGGCTATGCTTCGGGCGAGCGCGACGCGCAGCTTGCGCGCCAGGTGCGCCCCGAGGCATCGCTGTTCGAGATGTTCTCGGTCGGTCCCCAGCTGCACATGCTGGAAGGCGCGGTCCAGGTCACCCCGCAGGTCTTTGAACTCGACCAAGCGGCGGGCCACTTTCGAGGGTTTTTCCGCTGGGACCACAGCTGGGAGGTCGAGAGCCATGTGCGCGACTTCGGCCCCCAGGATGACCCCGTCTGCTGGATGCTGCTGGGCTATGCCTCGGGCTACACCAGCGCATTCTTTCACCGCGCGGCGCTCTTCAAGGAAGTGCAATGCGCGGCCTGTGGACACGGGCACTGCATGATCGAGGGCCGCTTCCAGCACGAGTGGCCCGACGGGGACGCGATAGCACGCGACTACGACGCCGAATCGGTGCTGGTCAAGCTCGACGAACTGCAGTCGCAGGTGCAAACCCTTCGCACCCTGCTGCAACCCGCCGATGAGCTGGGGCCGCTGGTGGGGCGCTCGCACGCATTCGAGCAGACCGTGGCGCTGCTGCGCAAGGCCGCGCAGACGCAGGTCACGGTGCTGCTCACGGGCGAAACCGGTGTGGGCAAGGAGCGCTTTGCCCGCGCGCTGCACGCCATGGGCGCACGGGCCGACAAACCCTTCGTGGCCGTCAACTGCGCGGCGCTGCCCGCCGAGCTGATCGAGAGCGAACTCTTCGGCGCCGAGAAAGGCGCCTACACCGGCGCCGCTGCCACGCGCATCGGCCGCTTCGAGCGTGCGCATGGCGGCACCCTGATGCTCGACGAGCTGGGCGAGCTGCCCCTGCCCGCGCAGGCCAAGTTGCTGCGCGTGCTGCAAAGCGGCGAGATCGAACGCCTGGGCGGTACCCAGGTGCGCAAGGTGGATGTGCGCGTGGTGGCCGCCACCAATGTGGACCTCGAAAAAGCCGTGGCCGAGGGGCGCTTCCGGCGCGACCTGCTGTACCGCCTGAACATCTATCCCATCCGCATTCCCTCGCTGCGCGAACGCACCGACGACATCGAACTGATTGCCATGCACCTGCTGCAAAAGTATGCGGTGCAGCACGGCAAGCGCATGGCGGGCTTCACCGACCGGGCTCTTCTGGCGATGCGCGCCCATGCCTGGCCAGGCAATGTGCGCGAGCTGGAGAACCTGATCGAGCGCGGTGTCATCCTCACCCCGTCGGACGAGAGCGTGGACGCCGAGGTGCTGTTCCCGCACATCACGATGCAACCGGGCGCCACCGTCAATGCCGCCGGCACGCTGGAGCGCACCGCCACCCCCACGGCCCAGGCCACGCAGCTCTACGACCAGCTGCAAAGCAGCGGCCTGACCCTGGAGGCCCTGGAAGACACACTGATCCGCGAAGCCGTGGCACGCGCCGGCGGCAATCTCTCGGCCGCCGCGCGCGCACTGGGCCTGACGCGCCCCCAGTTGAGCTACCGTCTTTCGCGCCTGAACGAACGCGCGCAGACCTGACTCCACCACGGACCACCATGGCCAAACGCCCCTATCTGCACGCACTGAACACCGACAACGACCTTGCTGGCGCGGGCGCCACCATCTCGCGCACCCTGATCGAGCAGACCTATGCCGAATTGCGCGACGACATCATCGAAGGCCGGCTGGAGCCCGGCAGCAAGCTGCCGATCGAGCACCTGCGGGTGCAGTACAACGTGGGCGCCGGCACGCTGCGCGAAGCCATCACCCGGCTGGCCAGCGATGCGCTGGTGACCACGGAGGGGCAGCGTGGCTTTCGCGTGGCCCCGATCACGCTCGATGAACTGGAAGACATCACCCGCCTGCGGGTGCATGTCGAGATCGATGCGCTGCGCCTGTCGATCCGCAACGGCGGAGCGCACTGGCGGGCCGCGCTGCGCCAGAGCTACGACGCCATCTCGGCACTGGAACAGCCCTTTCAGACGGTGCACCGGCGCCGGTGGGAAATCCTGAACGTGCGTTTTCATGAGGCCCTGCTGGCCGGACAGGAGTCGCCATGGACACGCAAGGTACTGGGCCTGCTGGCGCGCCATGGCGAGCGCTACCGCCGCTACGCCATGGGCCTGCCCGGCTCGGTGCGCGACGTGCACGCCGAGCACACCGAGATCTTCGAGCAGGCCATCGCCGGCCGCGAAGCCCGCGCGGCGCTGGCGCTGGAAGCCCATATCCGCGCCACACCCGACCTGCTGGCGCAGGCGCTGCGCAACGGCCAGCTGACCTTGCCCACAGGGGCCACCCCTGACGCCGCGCCCGCACCGATGGCCGGCTGAACGTTTGCGCTATCGTTCGGGCCTGCCGCCGCGGCACCAGAACGCTCTCCTCCATGCTCCAGTACCTCACCATCCCCGTCACGCCCTTCCAGCAAAACTGCTCCATCGTCTGGTGCAGCGCCACCCGCAAGGCCGCCGTCATCGACCCCGGCGGCGACCTGGACCTGCTGCTGGCCGAGACCCAGCGACTGGGCCTCGCGCTGGAACAGATCTGGCTCACCCACGCCCATATTGACCACGCCGGCGGCACCGGAGAGCTGGCCCAGCGCCTTGCGCTGCCCATCGTGGGGCCGCACCCCGGCGACCAGTTCTGGATTGATGGCCTGCCGCAGCAAAGCGCGATGTTCGGTTTTCCGCCCGCGCAGCACTTCACGCCCACCCGCTGGCTGCACGACGGCGACCAGGTGCAGATCGGCCACGAAACGCTGAACGTGCGCCACTGCCCCGGCCATACACCGGGCCATGTGGTGTTTCATGCGCCGCAGATCGACCGGGCCTTTGTGGGCGACGTGCTGTTTTCCGGCAGCATCGGCCGCACCGACTTCCCCCAGGGCAACCACCAGCAGCTCATCGACAGCATCACGCAGCGCCTGTGGCCCATGGGCGACCAGACGGTGTTCATCCCCGGCCACGGGCCGGAAAGCTCGTTCGGACGGGAGCGGCAGAGCAACCCTTATGTGGGCGGCACGTGAGGAATGACGGAAGAGACTTTTAGCTATTATTTCAATAGCAAACTATCCGCCGCGCCGGGCCGCTTCGTACAGCCCCTGCACCCTGGGCACGTTCTGCTCCAGCTCGCGGATGCGTGCCGGGCCCGAGGGGTGGGTGGACAAAAAGGCCAGGCCGCCCTGCTTGCTGCCGGTGGCGTTGCCCATCTTTTGCCACAGACTCACGGCAGCCGAGGGCTGGTAGCCCGCGCGCGCGGCCAGCTCCAGCCCCACCAGGTCGGCATCGCTCTCGTCAGCGCGGCTGAACTGCAGCGTGAGCAGTTGCCCGCCCAGGCTGACCGCCGCATTGCCCAGGTCGCCCAGGCCCAGGAGTTGCGAGCCCAGGCGCAGTGCCAGGTTGGTGCCCTGCGTCTTGGCGATGCGCTCGCGCGCATGCTCGCGCAGGGCGTGGGCCATTTCGTGGCCCATGACCATCGCGGCCTCGTCGTCGGTGAGCTTGAGCTGGTCGAGGATGCCGGTGTAGAAGGCGATCTTGCCGCCGGGCATGCAAAAGGCATTGACCTGCGAACTGCCGATGAGGTTGATCTCCCAGCGCCACTGGCGCGCGCGGTCGTTCCAGGGCGCGGCATGCGGGATCAGCCTTTTGGCAATGGCATGCAGGCGCTGCAGCTGCGGGTGCCCTGCCGGCGCCAGGGCGCGCTGGGCCTTGGCCTGCTGCAGCATCTGCTGGTACTGCTGGGCGGCGGAGTTCTCCAGCGTCTCCGCGGGCACCAGCTTGCGCAGGCTCGACGCCGAACCCACATCCACCTGCGCCAGCACGGGCGCGGCGGCACTGGCACCCGCAGCCAGCAGGAAGGCGCGGCGCGCAGACCAGGGTGACGACGGCGCAACGGAGGGTAGAGGGCAGAGCAGGCACATGCAGGAATAATAGACAAAAACCGCCCGGCCCCATGTCAGATACCTCCCCGACCCCACCCCACCCCCCTGCCGTGCGCACCCCCTGGCTCCAGACCCTGCGCGTATACCTGGAGCCCGCCAGCCTGCGCATGCTGACGCTGGGCTTTTCGGCGGGCCTGCCGCTGCTGCTGGTGCTGGGCACGCTCTCGTTTCGCCTGCGCGAGGCGGGCATTGACCGCAGCACCATCGGGTATCTCAGCTGGGTGGGCCTGGCCTATGGCTTCAAATGGCTGTGGGCGCCGCTGGTGGACCGCATGCCGCTGCCGCTGCTCACGCGCTGGCTGGGGCGGCGGCGCGGCTGGCTGCTGCTGTCGCAGGGCATGGTGGTGGCCGGCCTCGTGGGCATGGCGCTGGCCGACCCGCGCCTGACGCTCGGCCCCATCGTGTGGTGCGCGCTGGCGGTGGCCTTTGGCTCGGCGACGCAGGACATTGCGCTCGATGCCTTTCGCATCGAATCGGCCGACGCCAACCACCAGGCGGCGCTGGCCGCCTCGTACCAGACGGGCTACCGCCTGGCCATGATCTGGGCCGGCGCCGGCGTGCTGTGGATCGCTGCGCGCTCGGAAGTGGCGCCTGCCGTAGGGCAGGTGGTGGGCGAGGCCGTGGCCCAGGGTGCGGCCGCCTACCAGAACGGCGCCTGGCAGGCCGCCTACCTGGCGATGGCCGCATCGATGGCCGTGGGCATCGTCACGGTGCTGTTCTCGCGCGAGCCCGTGCCAGTGGTGTTGCCGCCGGCCAAGAACGCCGCCGAATGGCTCAAGGGCGCCGTGGTCGATCCGTTCGCCGACTTTCTGGGCCGCTATGGCTGGCAGGCCGCGCAGATCCTGGCGTTGATCGCCGTATACCGCATCAGCGACGTGGTCATGGGCATCATGGCCAACCCGTTTTATGTGGACATGGGTTTCACCAAGGACGAAGTGGCCGCCGTCACCAAGGTCTATGGCGTGGTCATGACGCTGGTGGGCGCCTTTGTGGGCGGCGTGCTGTCGATGCGCCTGGGGGTGATGCGCATCCTGATGCTGGGCGCCGTGCTCAGCGCCGGCAGCAACCTGCTGTTTGCCTGGCTGGCGGGGCACGGGCACGACGTGACGGCGCTGATCGCCGTGGTGTCGGCCGACAACCTGGCCAGCGGCATTGCCTCGGCCGCCTTCATTGCCTACCTGTCGAGCCTGACCAATGTGAGCTATTCGGCCACGCAGTACGCGCTGTTCAGCTCGATGATGCTGCTGCTACCCAAGTTCGTGGCAGGCTTCTCGGGCGACTATGTCAATGCGCATGGCTATGCGCAGTTCTTCACGGCCACGGCCCTGCTGGGGCTGCCGGTGCTGGGGTTGGTGTGGCTGGCGTCAGGGGTCAAAAAACCCGCTAGCGCTTTACCGTAAATCGCTTGTAGCTATTAAATCAATAGTTCCCAAACAGTTATCCACCTGCACGGTTTACCGGAACTTTACGGGAGCTTCAACGCCGCGCGACGCCTGCGGGCCACCATGGAGCCCTGCCCCCACCGGCTCCACCACCCCACTACACTGCCCCGATGAGCTCGCACCTGCTGATGATCGAAGACGACGCCCGCCTGGCCCAGATGGTGGGCGAATACCTGGGCCAGTCGGGCCTGCATGTCACGCACCGCGCCGACGGCGCCAGCGGCCTGGCGCAGTTGCAGGGCGAAGGCGCGGGCCCCCTGCCCGACCTGGTCATCCTCGACCTGATGCTGCCCGACATGGACGGCCTGGATGTCTGCCGCCGCATCCGCGCGCTGCAGGGGCCCGCCGCCCAGGTGCCGGTGCTCATGCTCACCGCCAAGGGCGACCCCATGGACCGCATCATCGGCCTGGAGCTGGGCGCCGACGACTACCTGCCCAAGCCGTTTGAACCGCGCGAGCTGCTGGCCCGCATCCGCGCCATATTGCGCCGGCGCACCGACGGCGCCAGCGCGCCGGCCGCGCAGACCCTGCGCTTCGGCTCGCTCGAAATCGACCGCGATGCCCGCAGCGTGACGGTGGCAGGTGCAGCGGCCGATCTCACCTCCTACCAGTTCGACCTGCTGGTGGCCCTGGCCGAGCGCGCCGGCCGCGTGCTCACGCGCGACCAGATCATGGAGGCCGTGCGCGGCCGCGAACTGGAGGCGTTTGACCGCTCGATCGACGTGCACATGGGCCGCATCCGCGCGGCCATCGAGGTGGACGCCAAGAACCCGCGCCGCATCCTGACGGTGCGCGGCGTGGGCTACGTATTTGCCAAGCAGCAAGACTGAGATGTCCCCCCTGAGTCGCTTCGCGCCTTCCCCCCAGGGGGACGCCACCGGTGGCCTGGCAAAGCCAGTTCCACGGTGGCACTGGCCTCGGTGGCGCCCCTTGCGCGGGCCGCAGTCCACGGGTGTGGGGCATGGCGGTGTTTGATCTCTTTTCCCGCCGTCTGTACCTGCGCATCTGGCTGGCCGTGGTCGGCGGCGTGGCCGTGCTCACCCTGGCCGTGGGCTGGGCCTGGCGCATTGCCGCCGAGCAGAACGCACTGCCCGTGGCGCCGCCCGCCCGCGAAGTGGTGCTGCGCGACAGCGAGGGCCACACGCTGGTCGCCGGGCTCGCCACGCGCGTGCCCGGGCCGCCGGGCGAGGGCCTGGAACTGTCCATTGACAGCGCCGACGGCAGCACCTACCGCCTGCAGCTGGCGCCGCGCGGCGACCGGGGCAATCACCCCGGGCCCAACCGCCGCGCCGACGCCGCCTTCTGGACCCGGCCACCGTTCGGCTTCCTGTGGATGCTGGGCCTGGTGGGCCTGGCCGTGGCCGTGGGGGTGTTTCCCATCATCCGCCGCCTGCTGCAGCGGCTGGAGACCCTGCAGCGCAGCGTGCAGCGTTTTGGCGAGGGCGACCTGTCGGTGCGTGTGCCCGAGCAGGGGCAGGACGAGGTGGCCCACCTGGCGCGCCAGTTCAATGCCGCCGCCGCCCGCATCGAGGCCCTGGTCAAGACCCACAAGTCGCTGCTGGCCAATGCCTCGCACGAGCTGCGCTCGCCGCTCACGCGCATCCGCATGGGCCTGGAGCTGATGGGCGGGCAGCAGCCCTCACCCGCGTTCCGCGAAGAAATCCTGCGCAACATCGCCGAGCTCGACCAGCTGGTCGATGAAATCCTGCTGTCCAGCCGGCTGGACGCGCGCGAGGCCGATGTGGGCACCGTGGAGCTGGTGGACCTGATCGGACTGGCCGCCGAGGAATGCGCGCGGGTCGATGCCGACCTGGATGTCAGCGCCAGCGCCGATGCGCTGCAAGTGCGCGGCGTGGCCAAGCTGCTGCGCCGCGCGCTGCGCAACCTGCTGGAAAACGCACGCCGCTACAGCCAGGGCACCATCACGGTGGTGGTGCAGCGGCACAACGGCCAGGCGCGCTTCAGCGTGCTCGACCAGGGGCCCGGCGTTCCCCCCGCCTTGCGCGAACGCATCTTCGAGCCCTTTTACCGCCTGCCGGGTGCCAGCGAACGTGCCGGCGGCGTGGGCCTGGGGCTGGCCCTGGTGCGCTCGATTGCCGAGCGGCACAACGGCTCGGTGCGGTGCGACGATCGACCCGACGGCACCAGTGGCGCATGTTTTGTGCTGTCGCTGCCGCTGGCAGCTGCGGCGGCAACGGCGCCTGCGCCACGCTGATCAGCGCACCATCCGATGTGGCGGCAGTGGCCAGCGCCAGGCCGACAGTCCATACATCACCGCTCCGACCACCAGCGCCGCCGCCGCCAGCGCCAGGCCGCGCGCAAAGCCCCGGCCCGGATCGCCCTGCGCAATCAGCCAGGCCACCAGGGGCGGCCCGGCGATCTGGCCCAGGCCGTAGACGGCCGTCACCAGGCTGGCAAAACTGTCGGCCGAAGCGGGCCACAGGCGCCGCGCCTCCTGCAGGCCGTAGAAGGTGATGGCCGTGAACGGCAGGCCCACGCACAGACTGCTGAGCGCAAAGCCGGCGGGCGTGGGCCAGACCAGCCCCAGCGCAATGCCCAGGGCCTGCAGCGCATAGGCGGCCAGCAGCAGCCAGCGCCGGTCCCAGGCCGGGGGAGTCCGCGTGCTCAGCGCCGCGCCAATCGCCACGCCAGCACCGAACACCGGCCAGAACAGGTCCGGCCAGGGTGCCCCCGGCGGCAGCGCGGCACGCGCGATGACGGGCAGAAAGGTGGCGGTGACGATGTAGCCCAGCCCCGCCAGACCATAGGCCAGCGCATGCACGGCCCGCGCCACCGCCGTACCGCCGCCCTGCGCCCGCGCCGCAGCCGGCGGCGCCCCTCTTGCAGGGTCCGTGGCCCGGACCTGGGCCGCCCGACCCCGCACCACGGGCCAGACCCCCACGCACAACAGCACCGACAACAGGCCGAACACCACCCAGCCCGAAGCCGCCCGCCACTGCCCGGCCACCATGGCGCTGGCCGCCAGCCCCGTGAGCACGATGCCCACGCCCGGCCCGCAGAAGATCAGCCCGCCCATGGCCGGCCGGCCCAGCACCGCCAGGCGCACCATGCACCAGGCCGCCACGTTGAGCAGTACCACGGCGCTGGCCGCCCCCGCCACCCAACGCAGCGCCGGCCAGCTGGCGGGCATCGGCAGCGCCATGGCCAGTGTGAGCAGCACCGTGACCACCAGCCCCGCGCGCGCCAGCCGCGCCGGGTGCCAGCGTGCGTAGAACCCGGGCGCCAGCCAGGGCAGCGCCATGCAGGCCAGGGCGCCCACCAGGTAACCCACGTAGTTGGCCGTGGCCAGCCAGCTGCCTTCGGCGAGCGTGAGCACGCCATCGTGCAGCATCATGGGCAGCAGTGGTGTGAACGCAAAGCGTCCCACGCCCATGGCCACGGCCAGCGCCAGCATGCCCGCCAGCGCCACCGTGTGGGGTCGGTCGGCCCAGGGCGTTGCAGCGGGTGTGGTGCCGGGGTGGGCGGTGGCCTGTGGTTCCATAGCGTGGTTTCCATGTCTGTTTTCTTTATCCTACGCTCAGCGCCGCACGGTCCCTGCGCGGAGGGTGGCGCATGCGCACACGCCCGCGCATTGGCGCCATGGACCCGATGGACGCCAAGCATTCACCCATGGACAATGCCCGCATGCACACCTTCACCAACTCCCGCTTTTGCACCCGCTTCGGCCTGACCACTCCCGTCGCACTGGCGCCCATGGCGCTGGCCTCGGGCGGAGCCTTGGCGAGCGCCTGCGCCCGCGCCGGGGCGCTGGGGCTGGTCGGCGGCGGCTATGGCGACCTGGCCTGGACACAGCGCGAATACCAGCTGGCGCTGCAAGCTGCGGATACCGGCCGCATTGGCTGCGGCTTCATCACCTGGAAGCTCGACGAAGACGCCTCGGCCCTCGACTGGGTGCTGGACCGGCCGCCCGGCCAGCGCCCCCGGGCGCTGATGCTGTCGTTTGGCGACCCACGCCCCTATGCGCGCCGCATTGCCGACAGCGGCGCCGCGCTCATTTGCCAGGTGCAGCGCATGGACCAGGTCCCGCAGGCCATCGAGGCCGGTGCGCAGGTGATCGTGGCGCAGGGAGCGGAGGCCGGGGGCCACGGCATGAACGCGCTCAATGGCCGCTCCACCATGGCCTTTGTGCCCGAGCTGGCCGACTGGCTGTCCGCCCATTCACCCGCCACCCTGCTGCTGGCCGCCGGTGGCATTGCCGACGGGCGCACGCTCGCGGCAGCCCTGGTGCTGGGCGCCGATGGGGCGCTCGTGGGCTCACGCCTGTGGGCCACGCAGGAAAGCCTCGCCCCGCAAGGCGCCAAGGACATGGCCGTCGCCACCGACGGCGACGGCACGGCGCGCACGGCCATCTTCGACATCCTGCGCCGCAAGAACTGGCCTGCACCCTACGATTTCCGTGCCCTGCGCAACGCGCTGCACCGGCAGTGGGAAGATCGCATCGACGCCCTGCGCGCCGACCCCGGGGCGGCACGGGCCGCCTACGACGAGGGCGTGCGCAGCGGCAACTTTGAGGTCGCGCACGCCACGGCGGGAGAGGCTGTCGGGCTCATCCACGACCTGCCGGCGGCGGGTGCGCTGGTTCAGCGCATGGATGCGCAGGCGCGGGCGCTGCTGGGTTGAGGGCCTGACCTTCAGAACGATCTGGACGCGCTCATCCGGACCGTCCTCCCCGCGGCTGCTCCAGCCAACGGATACAGCCCACGAACGCCACCAAGCTGAAGGTATAGAAAATATTGCCGCTGTTGTGTGCCAAGAAAACCTGCGTCCAGCCAAAGCCGAAGTAGGCGATGGGCAGCAGGGAGGCCGCCACGCGCACAGCCAGCAGCGAGGGCCGCTGCGCTGGCAGCGCCCGGGCCAGCCGGGTGCGAGTCGGCCACATCACGGCCAGCGGAATCGCATAGAAGGCCAGCAGCACGGCCACGCCGATCAGGCCGCGCTTGGCCCACATGTCCAAGATCTCATTGTGCGCATGCCCATACTCCAGGACCGACGGATGCGCCAACCCCGCCGCGACCATCTTCTGCTTTTGCACGACCACGCCGCTCACGCCCCAGCCCGTCAGCGGACGCTGCGCGCCCATGTGCAAGGCCAGGCGCCACTGCTCCAGGCGCTGACCGGCCGAGGTTGTCGCGCCCTGCTGCGGGTGGGTCCAATACAACGGAACCTCCGCCATGGCCTGGTCCACGCGCGCCCCGAACTTGCCCGCTGCGGGAATCACCATGGCCGCAACACACAGGGCGGCACCAACGGCCGTCCACATGGCCCGCCGACCTTGGCCGTGGCGCCACATCAGGCCCAGCACCACCGCCATCAGCAGGGGAGCCACAACCCATGCACCCCGTGATCCGGACAGCAAAGACGCCAGTACCCCGCACCCGCCCAACAGCCACAACAGCAGAAACTGCCTGCGCGGCCAGGCGCCAAACGAAGCCATGGCCCAGGTGGCGATCCCAAGGTACATGGCGATTCCGCCATATTGGATGGCATTGGTATGCCCCATGGCCTTGCTCCACCCCAAGACAAGGGATTGATAGGCGGCAATACCTAAAGCCCCCGCAGCACCCAGCGCGCAACCCCACACGGCGCTGCCTGCATGCACGCCGACCTGGTAGGCAACACCGAGGCACAACGCGGCCAGCCAGTACTTGAGCAGATAGTCCGAACCGGTCCACGACCACCAGCCGTCAAACGACAACCCCCAGATCAACCCCATGAGCACCATCACGGCGCACAGGGCTTTCAACTCGGTCGCCCAGGTCTTGTGGCGGCACAACCCCACGCCCGCCAGCGCGAAAATGACACAAGCTGCTGCGCCATAAGAGTACCCGGAAGGCACGGCCAGCGACAATGCAAAAAAAACAAAGCACGAAATGCTCATTCCGCATCCGACGATGCGCTGGTACAGATTGACCGTATCTTTTCTCATCACACCTTTCGTTCCAAAACACTGCGCGCAATGCCGCAAAGCCCGCTTTCCGCACCATGGCACCTTTTCCCATCCTCTACATCAACCTCGACAAAGATGTTGAACGCAGACAGCGCATGCAAGCCCAGTTCAACCACCTCCAGCTGGCTGCCCAGCGGTTGCCAGCCGTCTGGTGGCCAGACCTGGCGCGAGAGGAGCAAAACCAGTACTACAGCGAGACGCTGAACCAGACGCAATACTTCAAGGCCCTGGCCAATGGCGAGAAGGGCTGTTATTGCAGCCATATCAAGGCTTGGCAGGCGTTGCTGGACAGCGCCGCACCGGCCATGGCAATTTTCGAGGACGACGTCAAGCTGCTGCCGGACATTATCCCGGCCTTGGAAGCCCTGGCCCAACGAACGACTGGCTGGGACATGATCAAACTGTACAGCCGGGATCAGGAAAAAATTTGCAACAAATTCCCTCTGTTCACCACCCATTCCTTGATCACGTACCAGCGCATCCCCAGCTTTGCGGCAGGCTATGTGATCACCCGTGCCGGCGCCCAGAAGTTGCTGGCATCCCGCCTGCCATTCGGTCGCCCGGTGGATGTGGATTTCCGTTTCTGGTTCGAAAACGACCTGCGGGTCGCCGGGGTCTACCCCTCCGTCATGGCGCTGGATGACACCAGTGAAGTCAGCAGCATTTGGGAGCAACGCGACCGGCTCACGCTGTCGCAACGCCGACGCAAGCTGCTGATGAAGCTGCGCCTGACTCTGGGCAACGCCTTGCACCGCTGACACGCGCCAGGACGGGTTACGAATGCCCGCCCTGCGCCAGAAGCGCCTGGTACTGCGCCCACATATGCGAACGGCCATAGGAGGACAACGCCTTGCGCCGCGCGGCCTGTCCCAGTTGGGCCGCCATCTCCGGCTGCCGCAACAATTGCGCGAGAACCTGTCCCAAGGCGCCAGCATCAGACTCGGGCACCAGACGGCCGGTCAGGCCATCGCTGAGCACCTCGCGCACACCGATCACATCCGATGCCACGCAGGCACAACCGGCGGCCATGCCCTCCACCAAGGCCAGCGGCATGCCTTCCCAGTGCGTGGACAGCACAAAGATCTGGGTTGCCGCCAAGCGCTGGTGCAAATCACCCACATTGCCCAGAAACTGCACCTGGGCCTGCACGCCCAGTGCCTGGGCCAGTTGCCGCGCCTGCTTCAGCAGGCGCTTCTTGCCACCGCCAGCCAGGTACAGCGTGGGCATCAGGCCCCGCTGCTTCAGCCAGGCCAGCGCCCGGATCAGGGTCGCATGGTCCTTCTGGCGCGCGAAACGCGATGCCATCAGGATCGCGGCGTCGCGTTCAGCCCACGGCCGCATCAGGTGTTCTGGAAAGCGCTCCAGCGCGATGCCGTTCGGGATGGCAATGCATTTGTCCGGCGGGAAACCGTGCGCAATCAGACTGCTGCGCACCCCTTCCGAGACGCCAATGCTGGCCTCGGTACACGGAGCCAAGGCCAGGGCCTGGGCCAGACGGCGCGGGGTGTAGCGCTCGCGCGAGTTGTGCTCGACATGAAAGATCCGCGCCACGCCCTCGGCCCGGGCGGCCTGACGGCCCCAGATATGGTCGCTGAAACCGTGCGCAAACAGCACATCGGGGCGCCATGCACGAATGATCTTGCGCAGCTCCCAGACCGTCAGCACATGCAGCCAGTTCGACACGATGCGGACCTCCAGCCCCTGGTCGCGCAGCGCCTGAACCCGGCCCATGTGTGTGGTGCGCTTGCGCCGCAGCACCAGCAGCACTTCGGTGCCCGGGGTCTGCCGGGCGGCCAGGCACAGATCGATGGCCACTTGCGTGGCACCGGAAAACCCGCCTGTGACGAAATGCAGGATGCGCATGATTCACCCAAGAAAAAAGCACCAAAGCCGGCCTGATCGAGGCCATGCCTGGTGCCATTCGGCCGACAAAGGCCCGATCAATGCCCGCCCGCGAACACCTCGCCGGCCTTCAGCCGGTACACCGTGCCGCAATACGGGCATTTGGCTTCGCCGGCATGGGCCACGTCCAGGTACACCCTGGGGTGGCTGCTCCAGAGTTTCATGTCGGCCTTGGGGTTGGGACAGAACACGCCGCCCTGGGCGTTCAGGTCTTTGGCCAGAAGTTCAATGGCTGCTTGCGACATGGTCAGACCTTGGTGAGCCAGTGGGCATATTGGGGATTGCGGCCATTGACGATGTCAAAGAACGCGCTCTGGATCTTCTCGGTGATGGGGCCGCGGCGGCCCACATAGTCGTCTTTTCCGATCTCGATGCGATCGAGTTCACGGATGGGCGTCACTTCGGCGGCCGTGCCGGTGAAGAAGGCTTCGTCGGCGATATACACCTCGTCGCGCGTGATGCGCTTTTGCACCAGTTCCAGGCCCAGGTCCTTGCAGATGTGCATGACGGTGTCGCGCGTGATGCCCTTGAGCGCACCGGCCGACAGGTCGGGGGTATAGACCACGCCGTCCTTGACGATGAACACGTTCTCGCCCGAACCTTCGGACACAAAACCCGAGGTATCCAGCAGCAGGGCTTCGTCGTAACCATCATCGGTGGCTTCGGTGTTGGCCAGGATGGAATTGGTGTAGTTGCTCACCGCCTTGGCCTGGCTCATGGTGATGTTGACGTGGTGGCGCGAGTAGCTGCTGGTCTTGACGCGGATACCCCGGGCCATGCCGTCTTCACCCAGGTAGGCACCCCAGGCCCAGGCGGCCACCATCAGGTGGATGTCGTTGCCCTTGGGCGAGACGCCCAGCTTCTTGTCGCCGATCCAGGTCAGGGGGCGCAGGTAGCACGACTCCAGCTGGTTCTCACGCACCACGGCGCATTGGGCTGCGTTCACCTGGTCCTGGGTGAAAGGGATCTTCATGCGCAGGATCTTGGCGCTGTTGAACAGGCGCTCGGTATGGTCCTGCAGGCGGAAGATGGCCGTCCCAGCGGCCGTGTTGTAGGCCCGCACGCCTTCGAAGGCGCCGCAGCCGTAATGCAGGGTATGGGTCAGTACATGGATCTTGGCATCGCGCCAGTCGACCATCTGGCCGTCCATCCAGATCTTGCCGTCACGGTCGGCCATCGAGGGAACTACGGGGCTCATGGGTGTCCTTTGGGTTGCTGGGTGTCGCAAAAGAGCCAATTTTACGGGGCGGCAGATCCCGCATCGCCTTCTGGCGCATCCGCAGGCGCCACAGGGCGTTCCAGCGTCCATTTCACCAGCTTGCCACCGTGGAACTCGCAGGTCACATGCGATTGGGTGCCATCGGTCCAGCGGTAGACCTCGGGTTGTTCGTTTTCGGGCGACTGCAGCACCCCCAGCGAACGCGTCATGGCCACCACATGCATCAGGTTCACCCCCACCTGCAGTTTGGCATTGAGCATGACGGCACTGCCGACATATCCGATGGGGCGGTCGGCCGCCTTGCGCATGACATTCATGAGCCGCGTGAAATGCAGCAGGGCCCACATGAGGACACCCCCGCCGACGGCCGCGACGCCCATCCAGCCATAGGACCGAAAGCCCGCCACCACCACAATCACCAGCCCCACGGGCACCAGGATATTTCGAAAATTCATGGCCCCATTGTCTTACGACGCCGCTCGCCCAGCACTGTGGGGAGTGCGTATGCACAGGTCAAGCAATGCCGCGCACCACGTTCATGGCCTCCTCGACCCGCTCCACGGCGTGGATGGTCAGGCCTTCGATCGGTTTCTTGGGGGCATTGGCCTTGGGCACCACCGCCACGCTGAAGCCCAGCTTGGCCGCCTCGCGCAGGCGCTCCTGCCCGCGGGGCGCGGGGCGTACCTCGCCCGCCAGCCCGACCTCGCCAAAGGCGATGAACCCCTGCGGCAAGGCCTTGCCGCGCAGGCTGGAGGTGATGGCCAGCATCACGGCCAGATCGGCGGCGGGCTCGCTGATGCGCACGCCGCCCACGGCGTTCACAAACACATCCTGGTCCATGCAGGCCACACCGGCATGGCGGTGCAGCACGGCCAGCAGCATGGCCAGGCGATCCTTGTCGAGCCCCACGGAAAGGCGCCGCGGACTGGGCCCGCCGCTGTCCACCAGGGCCTGGATCTCGACCAGCAAGGGTCGCGTGCCTTCGAGCGTGACCATCACGCAGCTGCCCGGCACCGGCTCGCTGTGCTGGCTCAGGAAGATGGCACTGGGGTTGCTGACGCCCTTGAGGCCCTTTTCGGTCATGGCGAACACGCCGATCTCGTTGACGGCGCCAAAGCGGTTCTTGATGGCCCGCACCAGCCGGAACTGGCTGTGCGTGTCGCCCTCGAAGTACAGCACCGTGTCCACCATGTGCTCCAGCACGCGCGGGCCGGCCAGCGCGCCCTCCTTGGTGACATGGCCCACCAGCACCACCGCCACGCCCGACGCCTTGGCGGCCCGCGTGAGGTGCGCCGCGCACTCGCGCACCTGGGCCACCGAGCCGGGTGCCGAGGTGAGCTGGTCGGAATACACCGTCTGGATCGAGTCGATCACGGCCACGGCCGGCTGCATCGATTCGATGGTGGCCAGGATTTTCTCCAGCTGGATCTCGGCCAGCACATTCACCTGGCTGTGGTCCAGTCCCAGCCGGCGCGAACGCAGCGCCACCTGGGCACCGCTTTCCTCGCCGGTCACATACAGGGTGGGCAGCCCCGTGCGCTGCAGCGCATCCAGCGCCTGCAACAGCAGCGTGGACTTGCCGATGCCCGGGTCGCCCCCGATCAGCACCACGCCACCTTCCACGATGCCCCCGCCCAGCACCCGGTCCAGTTCGTCGATACCGCTGGGCGTGCGCGCGATGTCCGTGGCCTCGATGGCCGCCAGCGGCATGACGGCCTGCGCCTGCGCCAGCCCGGCAAACTGCGCGCCGCTGTAGCGGTTCTTGCCCGGTCCCGCCTCCGCCACCGATTCGATCAGGGTGTTCCAGGCGCCGCAGGATGGGCACTTGCCCAGCCAGCGCGGGCTGGTGCCGCCACATTCGGTGCAGGTGAAAAGGGTTTTGTCTTTGGCCATGGGAGCGGGATCTTGCAAAGCGGCTGGCCACTATAGCGGCCAGCAGCGCGCCAGCGGCCGTTACCGCTCCTTCAGGGGCCAAGAAACCATGCGCCCGCGTCCAAGGACCAAACCCCTTACGATGGCGACTCGGGCCCGCAATACTAGCGCGCATGTCGACGCCCCCGGCGCTCAGCACTGCGGAGCCTGCACCCCGCCACCTTTTCAACCTCCACCATGTCCGCACCCACGCTTTACTTCGCCCCCGGCACCTGCGCCCTGGCCGTTCACATTGCCTTGCACGAGGCGCAGGCAGGCCACGAGCTGGTTCGTCTCGACTTCACCACCCAGCAGCAACGCAGCCCCGAGTACCTGGCCATCAACCCCAAGGGCCGCGTGCCCGCGCTGGTGACCGAGCACGGCGTGCTGACCGAAACCCCGGCCTTGCTGGCCTATGTGGCGCAACGCTTTGCGCAGGCGCAGCTGGCGCCGCTGGACCCGTTTGCCTTCGCGCGCATGCAGGAGTTCAACAACTACCTGGCCTCCACCGTGCATGTGGCCCACGCCCACCGCCCCCGCGCCAGCCGCTGGGCCGATGACGCCCACGCCATCGAGGCCATGCAGCGCAAGGTGCCGCAGAACATGGCGGAGTGCTTTGGCGTGATCGAACACCATTACCTGCAAGGCCCCTGGGTGCTGGGCGAACAATATTCCGTCGCCGACGCCTACCTGTTCACCGTGTCCGGCTGGCTGCGCAGCGACGGCGTGGACGTGGCGCAGTTCCCCAAGGTGGCCGACCACCGGCGCCGCATGGCCGAGCGCCCCGCCGTGCAACGCGCGCTGGCATAAACGGCACAAAAAAACCCCGGCACCGGGCGGGTGGCGGGGCTTTCGGCGTTGCCGGCCCGGTCAGTTGACCTTGAGCGCGCGCCAGTCAATGCGGTTGTCCGCGCGGTGCGGCAGCTCCACCTTCTGCGTGGCGGCCCACGGGATCACCTGGTTGTACAGCGGGATGTGCGAAATGAGCTCGTGGTCCTGCACCAGGGCCTTTTCGATCAGGCCATTGCGTGTGGCCGGATCGGTTTCTTTCTTGATGCGCTCGATCAGCGCATCCTGCTGCGGGCTGCTGAAACGGCCCAGGTTGAAGTTGCCGTCGCCCCCGGCGCCCGGCGAGCGGACCAGCGACTGCAGCGAATAGAACGCATCGAACGTGGGCACGCCCCAGCCCAGCAGGTAGATGCTGGCCTCGTTGCGCTGGATCATGGGGAAATAGGTGGCAAACGGCAGCGAGCGCAGCTTGGCCTTCACGCCGACCTTGGCCCACTGCGCCGTGATGGCCTGGCACAGCTGTTCGTCGTTGATGTAGCGGCCTGCGCTGCAGGCAAAGTCCACCTCGAAACCGTTCGGGTAGCCCGCATCGGCCAGCAGCTTCTGCGCTGCCTTGGCATCGAAGGGCCAGCGCACATCGGCCTTGGGCGTCCAGCCGTTGACCTGGTGGGCAATCAACGCGCCCGTGGGCTGGGCCAGGCCGCGCAATACCACGCGCTGGATGGCGTTGATGTCGATCGCCTGGTACAGGGCCTTGCGCACACGCACATCCTTGAGCGGGTTCTGGCCCTTGACGTTCGAGCCTGGCAATTCGCTGCGGAACTGGTCCATGCCCAGAAAGATGGTGCGGTATTCGGCGCCTTCCAGCACCTTCAGGCCCTGCGTCTGGCGCACCCGCGCCAGATCCTGCAGGCTGGGGTCGATGATGAAGTCGATCTCGCCCGACAGCAGCGCCGCCGTGCGCGTGGCATCGGACTTGATGGGGGTGTAGACCACCTCGGTCACGTTGGTGGCGAACTTGCCCTTGCCCCACCAGTGCGGGTTGGGCGCAAGCACCACGCGCTGGTCCGGCGTCCACGATTGGAGCACGAACGGCCCCGTGCCCAGCGCGTTGCGGTGGGCAAAGGTTTCGTCCTTGTTCTTGATGTCCTTGGGCTCAACCGACTTGTTCTTCTCGGCCCAGGCCTTGCTGAGCATGCGCAACTCGGTCAGCTGGTTCACCAGCACCGGGTTGGGCACGTCCGAGAAGATGTCGATGGTGTGGCTGTTGACCTTTTCCACCCGGTCGATGCCCTGGGCATAGACCGCGTAGTTGGAGCTTTTCGACTTGGCGCGCTCGAGCGAGAACTTGGCATCGTCGGCCGTGAACTCGCTGCCGTCGCTGAACTTCACGCCCTTGCGCAGGCTCAGGCGCAGCTGGGTGGGACTCATCGGCTTCCATTCGGTGGCCAGCGCGGGCTCGGGCTTGAAGGTCTTGCTGTTGTATTCGACCAGCGTGTCGTACACGGCCGCGTGCAGCGCGTTGTTCACGCCCACGTTCTGGGCATGCACGTCCCACGACGACACATCCACGGCACGTGCCCAGCGGAAGGTCGTGGCCTGCGCGGTCAGGGGCAGGCTGGCAGCCAGCGTGGCGGCAAGGAGCAAGGGTTTGAATTGCATGGGCTTGTGCCTCTCAGAAAACAAAACCCTAATGTGACCCAGGGTAGGCGCCACCGGAACGATTTGGTGGTTGTATCCATGTGCGCCGTGGGGTCGGCACCCTGAAAACCGTCGACAAGGCGCCTGCGCCAGCAGCGCCCAGCCTACTGGCGCCGCAGCGCCTGCCGGATGCGCTCCAGCGCCGGCGAGGGCTGCGCCACGCTGCGATCGAACGGGTGCGCGGTGGCTCCGACGGCTTTCAGGATGCGTTGCACGTAGGCACGCGTCTCCAGGTAGGGCGGCACGCCGCGGTAGCGCTCGACCTTGCCCTCGCCGGCGTTGTAGGCCGCGGCCACCAGCGCCACGTCGCCTTCGAAGTAGGCCAGCAGCCAGCGCAGGTAGGTCAGGCCCCCACGGATGTTCTGCGCCGGGTCATACGGGTTCTTGACGTTGAAGCGCTCGCTCGTTGCGGGAATCAGCTGCATCAGGCCCTGCGCGTTTTTGGGCGACAGCGCCTGGGTGTTGAAGTTCGACTCGGCGGCCATGATGGCCAGCGCCAGCTGCGGCTCGACCTGGTATTGCGGCGCCATCCTGAGCACCAGCTCCACGATCTTGCGCGGCGCGACCCGCTGGTAGTTGACGCCAGGCTGGGCCACCTGGACCGGGGCGGGCGGTGGCGGCCGCAGGCATTCGGGCACTTCGTCCGTGGCGCCGCCCACCACCTGCAGCATGCGCGCTGCCACGTCCAGGCCCTGCTCGGCGGCGGCCTGGAAGAAAAAGGCGGCCGCCCCATCGTCGCGCACCACACCGCGCCCGTGGGCGTACATCCATCCGAGGTTGTATTGGGCCAGCATGTCGCCCAACCGCGCGCTCGCGCAATAGAGTGCAACGGCCCGCAACGGGTCGCGCGCCACGCCTTCGCCATGTTCGTAGGCGATGGCCTCCTGGCGCAGGCTGGCCGCCCGGTTGGCGTCGGATTCACCGGCCTGCGCCCGCGCCGCGCCCGCACCCCAGGTGCACAACGACACCACCGCTAGCGGCGCAAGGATCGACAGGCTGGCACGCATGGTTTTCAGTATGCGCGTCTTTGCGCCCTTCGTCACGTCCTGTGCCGACGCAGGACGGCCAATAGCCACCCCCCGAGAGTGTGCTGTGGACCGTCAGTCCACCGCCACGGGCACGCGCGGCGCCAGTGCGCACATCAGCTCGTAGCCCACGGTGCCGGCGGCCTGCGCCACCTCGTCGATGGGCAGGACCGTGCCGTTGCCCGCCCGCCCCCACAGCGTGACTTCGCTGCCAAAACCGGCCTCCACGCCCGCTGCCATGACGGGGTTCAGGTCCACGGTGACCATGTCCATGCTGACGCGGCCGACCAGGCGCGTGCGCACGCCGTTCACCAGCACGGGCGTGCCGGTGTCGCAATGGCGCGGGTAGCCGTCGGCATAGCCGCAGGCCGCCACGCCGATGGTGAGCGGTCCCTCTGCCGTGAAGCGCGAGCCGTAGCCCACGGTATCGCCCGCCTGCAGCTGCTGCGTGCCGATGATGCGGGTGGCCAGCGTCATGGTGGGCTGCAGGTCCCACTGCGCCGCCTGGTGCTCGGGGTGGTCGGGCGCGCTGCCGTACAGCACGATGCCGGCGCGCACCCAGTCGCCCCGCACCTGGGCGTCGCTGGCATGGCGCAGCGCGGCGGCACTGTTGCACAGGCTGCGCTCACCGGGCAGGTCCTGCGTGGCCGCGTTGAACGCCGCCATCTGGTGCGCAATGCCCCGCACGCCGTCGGCATCGCTGAAATGGGTCATGAACGAGATCTCGTCCACCTGCGGCAGCGCATTCAGGCGTGCCCAGGCGCTGCGGTAGCGCTGCGGCGTGAAGCCCAGGCGGTTCATGCCCGAGTTCAGCTTGAGGAACACGCGGTGCGGCACCTGCGTCTTGTGGGCGGCCAGCATGTCGATCTGCTCGTCGCAGTGCACGGCGTGCCACAGCGACAGGCGCGAGCACAGCTCCAGGTCGCGCGGCTCGAACACGCCCTCCAGCAGCAGGATGGGGCCGCGCCAGCCCAGGTGGCGCACGCGCTCGGCCTCGGCCAGGTCGAGCAGGGCAAAGCCGTCGGCGCCGCGCAGGCCCTCGAACACACGCTCGATGCCGTGGCCATAGGCATTGGCCTTGACCACGGCCCAGACCCTGGCGTCGGGCACCGACTGGCGCACGCGCGCGAGGTTGTTGTGCAGGGCAGCGGTGTGGATGACGGCGGCAATGGGACGGGGCATGGAAAGGACCAGTTGGGACGGGGGAATCTACCGGGGAATACCAGCAGGATTCTGGCACTGCAGCCGTTTATCCGCGTGATATAACCGTCGATCTCCTGCTACGGTTACTCACAATTAACAGTACATCAGCGCCGCTGATGCACCCACCTGCCATTCGATGAAGCGCGGTTTCTACACCATCATGTCGGCGCAGTTTTTCAGCTCGCTCGCCGACAACGCACTCTTCGTGGCCGCCGTCGAACTTCTGCGCACAGGGGGCGCCCCCGAGTGGCAACGCGCCGCGCTGGTGCCCATGTTTGCCCTGTTCTATGTGGTGCTGGCGCCTTTCGTGGGCGCGTTTGCCGATGCCTTGCCCAAGGGCAAGGTGATGTTTGTCAGCAATGCCATCAAGATCGCCGGCTGCCTGATGATGCTGTTCGGCTCCCATCCCCTGATTGCCTATGCCGTGGTGGGGCTGGGCGCAGCGGCCTATTCGCCCGCCAAGTACGGCATCCTCACCGAGCTGCTGCCGGCCTCGCAGCTGGTCAAGGCCAACGGCTGGATCGAGGGGCTGACCATCGCCTCCATCATCCTCGGGGTACTGCTGGGCGGGCAGCTGGTGGGGCAGCAGCTGTCGGCAGCGCTGCTGTCCATCGACATTCCCATGCTCGATACCGGCGTCGATACCGCTGCCGAAGCGGCCATTGCCGCACTCATCGTGGTGTATGCCCTGGCCGCGTGGTTCAACACGCGCATCCCGCACACGGGCGTGGAGATGCGCCCGCTGCGCCAGGACCCGCAGCGCGGCCTGGTATCCAGCACCCTGGCCCTGCTGCCCGATTTCTGGGCCTGCAACAACCGCCTGTGGCGCGACAAGCTCGGGCAGATCTCGCTGTCCACCACGACCCTGTTCTGGGGTGCCGGCGGCAACCTCAAGTTCATCGTGCTGGCCTGGGCCGGCGTGGCCCTGGGCTACAACACCACGCAGGCCTCGGCCCTGACCGGCGTGGTGGCCATCGGCACCGCCGTGGGCGCCGTGGTGGCCTCGATGCGCATGCGCCTGGACATGGCCACCCGCGTGATTCCGCTGGGCATCGCCATGGGGCTGCTGCTGATCCTGATGGTGTTCATCCACAACATCTGGGTGGCCATTCCCTTCCTGATCCTGCTGGGCGGGCTGGGCGGCTTTCTGGTCGTCCCCATGAACGCCCTGCTGCAGCACCGGGGGCACAACCTCATGGGCGCGGGGCGCTCGATTGCAGTGCAGAACTTCAACGAACAGGCCTGCATCCTCGGCCTGGGCGCTTTCTACAGCCTGTCGCTCAAGCTGGGGTTGTCGGTCTTCGGCGCCATCGTCGTGTTTGGCGTGGTGGTGGCCGGCATCATGTGGATCATCCGGCGCTGGCATGCCCGCAACTGCCGCAACCATGGCGAGGAACTGAGCCACCTGCTGCACATCGCGCGGCAGGACACCCACCATTGATGCTATTTGCTGAATAGCTATTGGCGCTTGACACATAAGCGCCCAACGCGCTTTTGATGCCTACCATTTTCCCGATACTGGCCCTGGTGCTCAACGCCTTTGTGTGGGGCGTCTCGTGGTGGCCCTTTCGGCAGCTGCACGCCGCCGGGCTGCACCCGCTGTGGGCCACGGCGCTGATGTACACGCTGGCCCTGGCCTGCCTGCTGCTGGCCCGGCAGCAGGTGCTGCACAACGCGCGGCAGCACCCCGCCCTGTGGCTGCTGGCGCTGAGCTCGGGCCTGACCAACGTGGCCTTCAACTGGGCCGTGACGGTGGGCGACGTGGTGCGCGTGGTGCTGCTGTTCTACCTGATGCCCGCCTGGTCGGTGTTGCTGGCCTGGAAGCTGCTGGGCGAGCGCCCCACGGGCATGGCACTGGTGCGGCTGCTGCTGGCCTTTGCGGGCGTGGCGCTGGTACTGGTGCCGGCCGGTGCATCGTGGGGCAGGCTGGCGGCCCACCTCTCGGGCGCCGACCTGCTGGCGCTGGCTGGTGGCTTCTGCTTTGCCCTCACCAACGTCACGCTGCGGCACCTGCATGCCGTGCCCGGCGATGCGCGCATGCTGGCCATGTTTGGCGGCGGTGCCCTGCTGGCCAGCGCCAGTGCCGCGCTGGGGCTGGCAACGGGGGCCGTGCCCGCCCTGCCCGCTCCGGCGCTGGCCTGGGTGCTGCTGGCGCTCGCGCTGGCTCTGGCCTTTGTGCTGGGCAATTACGCCCTGCAGTACGGCGCCGCCCGGCTGGCCGCGGGCACCACGGCGCTGGTGATGCTGTCGGAGGTCGTGTTTGCCAGCGTATCGTCGGCCCTGCTGACCTCTGCCACGCTGGCACCGCGCACCCTGCTGGGCGGCGCGCTGATCCTACTGGCGGCGCTGCTGGCGACTTCGCCACCCCGGCGCCAGGCCAGCACCTGACTGCCGGGGCAACACCCGGCGCCAGTCGCTACCATGGGCCGTTTGAAAAGGTTCTTCCCCAAGGAGTTGCCCATGTCCAGCCTGTATGACTTGGAAGTCCAGCCCATGAGCGGCCCTGCCGTGCCATTGCGGCAGTTCGAGGGCAAGGTCTTGCTGATCGTCAACACGGCCAGCGCCTGCGGCTTCACGCCGCAGTTCGGCGGGCTGCAAGCGCTGCATCAGCAATACGGCGACAAGGGCCTGGTGGTACTGGGGTTTCCTTGCAACCAGTTCGGGCACCAGGACCCCGGCAGCAACGACGAGATCGCCCGCTTCTGCCAGCGCAACTACGGCGTGAGCTTTCCGATGATGGCCAAGATCGATGTGAATGGCGCCCAGGCCTCGCCGCTGTACCAGTGGCTCACCGCCGCAGCCCCGGGCCTGCTGGGCAGCAAGGCCATCAAGTGGAACTTCACGAAGTTCCTCGTGGGCCGGGATGGCCGCGTGATCCGCCGCTATGCGCCGCAGGATGCGCCCCAAAAGCTGGCGGGCGACATCGAGGCGGCGCTGGCCGCCCAGGGATGACCTGCATAACCCGCGCGAGCCGGGGGTCGTGCGGATCGGGATGGGCCACCAGGCGTCTTTTTGCCTCCAACCGCCCGGCTATGGGCAAGAAAAGCAGCACGGTGGACCGCCCGAGGCGCGCCACCACCGACCGCGGGGAGTTATGCAGGCCATCCCCGGAACGCCACGATCAGTCTGCCGCTGCAGACGGGCGCTGGCGGCGCGCGCGCTCCAGCATCTGGCCGGTCTGGCGCGGGTCCATGCCGTACATGTCGGCAAAGGCCTCCAGCGTCTGGCCGCTGGCCTCGAAGGCGCGCAGCAGGGCTTCGTCCTTGGCATTGCGGGCAGCCCATTCGGCGAAGGCTTCTTGCAGGATGGCATTGGCCACCTCATCGCGGCCGGTGACCAGTTCGGTGTAGGCCTCGCGCGTGAGGCCCGAGGCCTCGAACGCCTGGATCATGCGCTTGCGCAGCTTGGGCAAAACATCTTCACCCGCCCGGGCCTTGCGGCGGCGGAACACCTCCAGCAGCGCATGGTGCACATGCTCGGGGGCCATGTCCTCGACGGGCTGGCCCGCCAGGTCGTGGCGCCTTTCACCGGCGGCCACGCTTTGCAGGTAGCGGGTGGAGCGGGTGTGGATGGCCAGTGCCACCTTGAGGGCGTCGCGCTCGAACAGTTCGGGATGGGCTTCGAGCAGATCCTGAAAGATGCCGCGCTTGAGCGGCAAGAACACCGCACCAAACAGATGGGGATAGAGCCCCGCCAGCTGCTCCAGCGCCGGGTGGGTGCGCGGTGGCGTGCGCGACGGCGACGGTGCCTGCGGGCCTGCCGGCGCCTGACCCTGGGCACGGGAGCGATCACGGCCGCTGTTGCGGCCACCACGCCCACCCCGGGGGGGACGATGGCCGCGCTGGGCATCCGCCGCAGCAGCGGCCTCGGCTGTGGCTGCCGGAGCACTGCCGCCAGTCTCGGGCTGCTGCAATGCCTGCGGGGCACTGGCAGCGGCTACCGGGGCGGCGGGCGCCGCTGTGGGGTCTTGTTCTGGCACGTTGTCGGTCATGGCGTAGCGGGTCGGAGGGCAACAAAACCCTCGATCATGCCAGTGTTGGCGCCAAGGCCCTTCCGATCCGCGCAGCAACAGCCCATTCAAGACAAGGGAATGCGTGCCGCAGGTGGCCCCGAAAACAGCCCCGCTATGCGCCGCATGAGCGCGGGCCACCGTGCACAGGCAAGGCGCACCCCGGAAAGGATGGCCCTCCCTAACGGTTGCTGTTTCCCGGCGGGTCTCGCCGCGATTGCGACTGGTTGCTGCCGCCCACATGCGATTCGCGGTCGCTGCGGCTTTCGGGCGTGCGCTTGCCCTGGTTGATCTGGGTGGGGTCCTGCTCGCCCACCTTGTTGGTGTCGTTCTCGACCTTGCCCGTGTGGGGCGCTTGCTTGTCGCGCGGGTTGTGATGGATCGCCATGAAGATCTCCTGTAGGTGGCCCAAGGCCAAAGCTTCCTCGACCACGCCGCAGACAGTACCGCAAGCGAAGCCGCGTTGCAAACCGCAACGCGGCGCGGGATTGACGCCCGCGGCGGTGCCCCATAAAGTGGGCTCTGTCCCGCGCGTGTTCAATCCTCGGAGGAGACACCATGGCTTCACGGATATTCTGCAGCGGCCGGCTGGCTGGCCGGTTCACCCATGCCCCACCCGGCCTTTGCGCCAGGCCCCGGCATGGCGGCCCGCAGACCTCGCCGGGCCGGTTCAAGGCCGCCGTCAACGACCGCCTCCCCAAGCGACGGCTCCCATGACGGCTCCCTCCGGCGCACGAACCGTCCTGTACGGCACACAGGCGTTGCTGTCCGTCATCGACGGGATGGCTCGGCAGGCCCACGCTCTGCTGGATGGAGCACCCCAGGTGGCGGTGATTGGCGTGCTGCGCCGGGGCGCCCCCCTGGCGGATCGTCTGTGCACACGGATGATGGAGCGGTATGGCCTGCCGCAGCCCTTGCGGCTGGATCTGCAGGTCAAGCGGTATGCGGACGACCTCACCCTGCTCCATCCGGAAACCCAGCTGACAGAGCAGGCACAGCATGCGGCACTGGATTTGCGCGGGCACACGGTGCTGGTCGTGGACGACGTCTTGTACACCGGGCATTCGCTGCTGAAGGTGGTGGACTATCTGGCACGCAAGCAACCCGCGGCCATCCGTGTGGCCTGCCTGGTGGACCGGGTCACCGCCCGCCTGCCCCTCCATGCCGATGTGGTGGGCGTGCGCCTGGGCGTTGCCCCGCCGGACATCATCGAGTGCCATGTCCCCCCCTACGAGCCCGATTTCCGCATTGAGCTCGTGCAGCCCGATCGGCCGCGCTGAAACCGCCCGAGGCACCCCCATGTTCAAAGACCGCGACGACGCCGCCCACCAGCTGGCAGACCGCCTCAAAGCCTACAGCGCCCAGCATCCCCTGGTGCTGGCCATTCCGCGGGGCGCCGTGCCCATCGGCAAGATCGTTGCAGCACAGCTCGGTGGCGACCTGGATGTGGTGCTGGTGCGCAAGCTGCGCGCCCCCTTCGAGCCGGAAGTGGCCATCGGCTCGGTGGCGGAAAACGGGTGGACCTACATCGCGCCCTACGCAGCGGCAGTGGGAGCCGACCAGGATTACATCGCCGCAGAAAAGCAAAAGCAGATGGCCACGATCCACTCGCGCCGGGTGCAGTACACCCCAATCCATCCCTCGGTCGATCCGCACGGGCGCGTGGTGATCGTCGTGGATGACGGCCTGGCCACAGGCGCGACCATGATTTCGGCGCTGCACAGCCTGCGCCTGCGCCAGCCCGCGCGGCTGGTTTGCGCCATTCCCGTGGCATCGCCCCAGGCCCTGGAGAAAATCCGCCCCATGGCCGACGACGTGGTGTGCCTGCATGCGCCGGCCCACTTCCAGGCCGTGGGCCAGTTTTACCGCCACTTTCCGCAGGTGGACGACGAGGAAGTGATCGCGCTACTGGGCGCTTGAAGTCGGCACCCCCGGTGCCGGCAGATGCTGCGCGAACCAGTCCGCCGCCCGCTGGGCCACGGTCTCCAGCGCACCCGGCTCCTCAAAGAGATGGGTGGCATGGGGGACGACCGTCAAGACCGAGGTCCCGGGCATGTGTGCGGCAGCGCGCCGGTTGAGCGCCAGCACCTCCTCATCGCAAGCGCCCACCAACAGCAAGGTCGGACACCGCACCCGTGCAAGATCACGGGCGGGTGCCAGGTCCGGGCGGCCGCCGCGGGACACCACGGCCCGTATGCCGCCCCCCAGCGCCGCGGCCGCACGCAAGGCCGCGGCGGCACCGGTGCTCGCACCAAAATACCCCATGGGCACCAACGCCATCGCTGGCTGGCGCCTGGCCCAGTCGGTCACATCCAGCAGGCGCTGTGTCAAAAGCGCAATATCAAACCGCGTGGCCTCAGCCCGGTCTTCCTCGGGCGTGAGCAGATCGACCAGCAAGGTGGCCATGCCCCGTTCCCGCAACACCCGTGCCACATGGTTATTGCGCGGACTGTGCCGGCTGCTGCCGCTGCCGTGGGCAAAGAGCACCAGACCCTGGCTGTCGGGTGGGCTCTCCCATGCGCCCTCGATAAAGCCGCCGTCCACCGGAATGCGAACCAGTTGTTGCGTCGCGGATTGCATGGCATGGCACCTCGCTCAAGGGGTCATCGAACATCGCGCTCCTGCCCGCCCGGCTCACCGTACGGGCATCGCGTCGGCAGCGCCCAGCGCCTCGTCCAGCACTTCCACCCAGTGCCGCACGGGGGTGGAAGTGCCGCTTTGCAGGTGCGTGATGCAACCGATGTTGGCCGACAGGATGGCGTCGGGGGTCTGCTCGCCAAAGGCTTCGCCCAGCACACCGAGCTTGCGGTCGCGCAGCTGGTACGAGAGGCCCGGGTTGAGCACCGAATATGTGCCCGCCGAGCCGCAGCACAGGTGCGATTCGTTGCGCGCCACGCGCAGCTGGAAGCCCAGCTGGTTCAGGTGCGTCTCGACACCGCCGCGCAGTTGCTGGCCATGCTGCAGCGTGCAGGGCGGGTGGTAGGCAAAAAGTACGTCGGGCGGCTGCACGCGGCCCGCCAGTTTTTGCGCCAGCTCGGGCAGCATGGCGGGCAGCAGTTCCGACAGATCCCGCGTGAGGGCGCTGATGCGCGCGGCCTTGGCAGCGTACTGCGGGTCGTCCTTCAGGATGTGGCCGTATTCCTTGACGGTGACGCCGCAGCCCGAGGCGTTCATGACGATGGATTCAACACCGCCCGCCTCCACCAGCGGCCACCAGGCGTCGATATTGGCGCGCATCTCGGCCTTGCCGCCTTCCTGGTCGTTGAGGTGGAACTTGACGGCGCCGCAGCAGCCCGCCCGGGGCGCGATCACGGTCTGTATGTCCACGGCATCCAGCACGCGGGCGGTGGCCGTGTTGATGTGGGGCATCATGGCCGGCTGCACACAGCCGGCCAGCATGAGCACCTTGCGCGCATGTTCGCGCGTGGGCCAGGCCCCGGCCGGCTGCGGCGCCGGCACCTTGGCCTGGAGGGATGGGGGCAGCAGGCCGCGCACCGCCTGGCCCACCTTCATGGCGGGGGCGAACAGGGGCGATGGCAGGCCCTCCTTCAGCGCCCAGCGCAGGGCTTTTTCGCCCAGGGGGCGGGCCACTTTTTCATCGACGATCTTGCGGCCGATGTCGATCAGGTGGCCATACTGCACGCCGCTGGGGCAGGTGCTTTCGCAGTTGCGGCAGGTCAGGCACCGGTCCAGGTGCATCTGCGTCTTGCGCGTGGGGGCCTCGCCCTCGAGCACCTGCTTGATGAGGTAGATGCGGCCGCGCGGGCCGTCGAGCTCATCGCCCAGCAGCTGGTAGGTGGGGCAGGTGGCCGTGCAGAAGCCGCAGTGCACGCATTTGCGCAGGATGGCTTCAGCCTCCAGGCCGTCGGGGCGCGCGCGGTATTCAGGGGTCAGTTGGGTTTGCATGGGGTGCAGCCTGGACGGGTCAGCAAAATCACTTCAAGGAATGGGGGGCAGCCGGGCGGGCCCGGCCTTGCGCAGCGGACGGCGCAGGCGCGCGCGATCAGCCCACAGCGGGGGCAGCGACAGGGCCAGCAGCACCAGCGCCAGCGGCACCACGAAGACAAAGCCCACATGCTTGAAGCCGGCTGCCCCGGCAATGCCGCCCACGAGAAACACCGACGCCAGCCCGGCAAACAGGCGCAGCCGTGCCTGGTTGGCGCGCACCTGGTTTTCGAGCGCGGTGCCGGTGCGGTTCCAATACAGCATCTTGCCCAACTCGATGCCCAGATCGGTCACCACGCCCGTCATGTGGGTGGTGCGGATCTGGGACGAGGACATCTTGGTCACGGTGGCGTTCTGCAGCCCCATGATGAAGGACAGCAGCAGCACCGTCATGGGCACGGCAAAAGGTGTGCGCCAGTCGAGCGTGATGGCGCCCACCAGGCCGAACACGAGCATGAGCAGCGCCACCAGCACCAGCGGCAGCGCATAGCTGCTGTGCAGCTTGCGCTGCAGCGCCCAGTTCACCATCACCGCCGTGGTGGCCGCCCCGCTGATGAAGGCCAGCAAGGCCCCCAGGGCGCTGAGCACCAGCACCATGTTGCCCAGCACGAGGTGGTCGGCCAGCATCGACAGAAAGCCCGTCATGTGCGAGGTGTACAGGTGGACCACCAGAAAACCGCCGGCATTCACCGCCCCGGCATTGAAGGCCAGCAACAGGCCCAGCACGCGGTTGCTGGTGCCCGTGCGGTGGTGGCCGGTGAGGTGACGCAGGCGGCGCATGTTCAGCCTGCGGCGCCCTGGTGCGGCTTCGCTTGCCCGATGTCGCTGGCCGCCATGCGCACGCCCCTTACCACTGCGGCGCCATGCGGCCGGGGTTGAAGATGCCGGCCGGGTCGAAGCTGTGCTTGAGGCGCGCATGGATCTGTGCCAGCGCCGAAGACTTCAGATCCAATGGGCCGGCAACGCTTGAATTCTCTGCGCCATCCGCCATGAATAACGCAGCATTGCCACCCACAGCCCGGGCGGCTTCGCGCAACGCATCGCCCTGCGCCAGCGGCGCCTGCACCCAGCGCAGGGCGCCATGCCATTCGATCAGCGGCGAGGCCCCCTCGGGCAGCGCCAGCACGGGGGCCGTGGCGGGCACAGACAGGCGCCACAGCGCCTGCCCAGGCTGGGCCTGGCGGGCGGTGAACCAGGGCAGCGTCTGCTCACGGCAGGCCTGCCAGTCGGTCGCCACGCTGGCATTGTCGAGCCGCGTGCCGCCCATGCTGCGGCAGGCCGCATTCACCGCCGCCACCGCGCCACGCAGGCGCACATAGAGCGTGCCCACGCCCGCATCCTCTACCCAGCAGCTGGCGTTGAGCGGCAGGGGCAGGCCGCCCCAGGCGTGCAGCCGGCGCAGGGCATCGGCCTGGCTGCATTCAAAGCGCAGCGTGGCCTCGGCGGGCGCCACGGGCAGCACCTTGAGACTCACCTCGGTGAGCAGGCCCAGCGTGCCCCAGGCGCCCGCCATGAGGCGCGAAACGTCGTAGCCCGCCACGTTCTTCATGACCTGGCCGCCAAACGTGAGCAACTCGGCGCGGCCGTTGAGCAACACCACGCCCAGCAGGTAGTCGCGCACGGCGCCCACGCTGGCGCGGGCGGGGCCACTGAGGCCAGCGGCCACCATGCCGCCCACGGTGGCACCCGGGCCGAAATGGGGGGGCTCGAACGGCAGGCACTGGCCTTTTTCGGCCAGCATGGCCTCCAGCTCGGACAGCGGCGTGCCCGCGCGCGCCGTGACGACCAGCTCGCTGGGCTCGTAGCTGACGATGCCGGTGAGGGCACGGGTGTCGAGCACCTCGCCGCGCAGTGCAAGGCCATGAAAGTCCTTGGTGCCACCGCCCCGGATGCGCAGGGGGGTTTGCGCGGCGGCGGCGGCGCGGACACGGTCAACCAGCTGGCGAAAGGCGAATTCCATGGTCTGCATGGTAGCGGCACTGTTCCTGGGTATGCCAGCCTGGGCATGTGAATTTTTTGAACAGGGACCGTGCATTCCACCCGCCCCCCACGCAGTTCGCAGCGCACGCCATGGCCTCGCCCCAGAAAAAAGGCCCGCTGCAAGGGCGGGCCAAAACCTTGAAGAAACTTGTCGGTCATGCAGGGCGCTGCGGCGCCACCAGACACCGCAGCGCGGGAGCGATCAGCGGTTGTAGGCCGTTTCGCCGTGCGAAGTGATGTCCAGCCCTTCGCGTTCGGCTTCCTCGGATACCCGCAGACCCACGAGCAGATCGGCGATCTTGTAAGCGATGAACGAGACCACGCCCGACCACACGATGGTGAGCAGCACGCTCTTGGTCTGGATCCACACCTGGGCACCCATGGCAAAGGTGTCGGGGGCCAGGCCGCCCGTGCCGCCCAGGTTCTGCGCGGCAAACACACCGGTCAGGATGGCACCGAGGATGCCGCCCACGCCGTGCACGCCGAACACGTCGAACGCATCGTCAGCGCCCAGCATCTTCTTGAGGCCACCCACGCCCCACAGGCAGATGACGCCAGCGATCAGGCCCATCACGATGGAACCCATGGGCCCCACGAAACCGGCAGCCGGCGTGACGGCCACCAGGCCCGCCACCGCACCCGAGGCCGCGCCCAGCATGGAGGCCTTGCCCTTGTGCAGGGCTTCACCGGCCAGCCAGGACAGCGTGGCAGCGCCCGTGGCCAGGATGGTGTTGATGAAGGCCAGGCCGGCTGCGCCGTTGGCGGCACCGGCCGAGCCGGCGTTGAAGCCGAACCAGCCCACCCACAGCAGCGAGGCGCCCACCATGGTCAGCGTCAGGCTGTGGGGCGTGAGCGCTTCGCGGCCGAAACCGATACGCTTGCCCACCATGTAGGCCCCCACCAGGCCGGCGATACCGGCGTTGATGTGCACCACGGTGCCACCAGCAAAGTCGAGCGCGCCGTCCTTGCCCAGCAGGCCGCCGCCCCACACCATGTGGGCCATGGGGATGTAGCTGAAGGTGAACCACAGCACGGCAAAGATCAGCACGGCAGCAAACTTGATGCGCTCGGCGAACGAGCCCACGATCAGCGCCACGGTGATGGCGGCAAAGGTGGACTGGAAGGCCACGAACACATATTCCGGAATCGTCGGCAGCAGGCCCGACAGCGTGTCTGGCGCAATGCCCTTGAGGAAGAGCTTGTCGAAGCCACCGAAGAACTGGCCCTCGCCGGCAAAGGTCAGGCTGTAGCCATAGACGGCCCACAGCACGGTGATCAGCGCAAAGATCACGAACACCTGCACCAGCACCGACAGCATGTTCTTGGAGCGGGCCAGGCCGCCGTAGAACAGGGCCAGGCCCGGGATGACCATCAGGATCACGAGCAGGGTGGAGGTGAGCATCCACGCGGTGTCGCCCGAATCGAGCTTGGGTGCGGGTGCTGCGGGGGCGGCCTCGGCAGGGGCGGCTGCGGGTGCCGCATCGGTCGGCGCAGCCACGGGGGCGGCGGGCGCTGCGGCTTGTGCCGCCGGAGCAGCAGCGGTGGTTTCGCCCGGGGCGGGCGCCTGGGCCAGGGACATCGATCCTGCGGACAGCAGGCTCAGTCCCAGGAGGAAGGAAGCAAGCAGTTTTTTCATGGCATGTTCTCTCTGTGGAATGCAGCGGGCCCTGGGGCGCGCTTAAAGGGCTTCCTTGCCGGTTTCGCCGGTGCGGATGCGCACCACCTGCTCCAGATGGCTGACGAAAATCTTGCCGTCACCAATCTTGCCGGTGCGCGCCGCACCTTCGATGGCTTCGATCACGCGGTCCACCAGTTCGTCGGCCACGGCAGCCTCGATCTTGACCTTGGGCAGGAAATCGACCACGTACTCCGCGCCGCGGTACAGCTCGGTATGGCCCTTCTGGCGCCCGAAGCCCTTGACCTCGGTCACCGTGATGCCTTGCACCCCGATGTCGGAAAGGGCTTCGCGCACTTCGTCGAGCTTGAAGGGTTTGATGATGGCTGTCACCATTTTCATTTGGGGTTCCTCCGATGGGGCGCCTGCGCGCCCACTGTGAATTACAGGGTTTTGGTGAGCGTGGCGATCACGCGGGCTTTGTTGACGGATCCGAAATAGTCTTTCTTGTTGGCGCCTACGATGGCGGCACCCAGTGTGAGGCCTGCGCCGAAGTCGTAGGCGCCACCGAATTGATAATCCATGTAGTTGGGCACGCCGCTGTCCTGGATGTCACCGGAAAAGCGGGTAAAGCCCACCGCTGCCTTCAGCGTCACCTTGGGCATCACCTCCTGTGCCACCGCGACGTTCAGGTAGCCGGTGTTGCGGCCCCTGAGGCCGGAGCCGGACTTGGCGCCCGCCCAGCCGAAATAGTCCTTGGACACGGTGTGCGAATACTTGGCCGTGAGCGGGCCATAGGTGGCGGCGCCATAAAGCTCGGTGGTGTTGCCGCTGGTGTTGCCGGGGTACAGGTAGCTCAGGGCCCCCACATCCAGGTCCACCTCGCCGGCCTTGAATTTGTAGCCACCGTACAGGTCGGACTCCAGGGAATTGCCGGACAGCCAGTTCACGCTGGAGTTCCAGTTGCCGACATACCAGCCGGTGTCACCAAAGGCATAGTCGAAACCGCCCTGCAACGCGGGCTTGAAGGCGCTGACCTTGCCGGTGTCCTGGTCCTGACCCCGGAACTTGTAGTTGCTGGTCATGCTGACATTGCCGGTGAGCTGGGCCGAAGCCAGCAACGGCAGGGCTGCAACAAAGGCGACGCTCAAGAACTTGATGGATGCGCGGTTCATGTTTCCTCCGGTGGGACAAAGAGTAGGGACAAGCGGTTTAAGCACGGTCCGTGCCATGTTGTGGGCCACCATGGCAACAAGGTCCGCACCCACGGCGTGCATTCGCCCTTACATTGGCAGTGGCGCCGCGCCGTTGCACCCCCTTGGTGCGCAACGCCGCCAGCAGACAACAACCCTCCACCCACCGCACCCATCTGGGGAGAAAACCGTTCATGAGTCTTGCATTGGTGCAAAGTCGCGCGCTCCTGGGGCTGGAAGCGCCCTCCGTCACCGTTGAGGTGCATCTGGCCAACGGGCTTCCCAGCTTCACCCTGGTCGGCCTGGCCGATCTGGAGGTGAAGGAAGCGCGCGAGCGGGTGCGCTCGGCACTGCAGAACGCAGGGCTGGAGTTCCCCCACAACAAGCGCATCACGGTCAACCTTGCGCCCGCCGATCTGCCCAAGGATTCGGGCCGGTTCGACCTGCCCATTGCCCTGGGCATCCTGGCCGCCAGCGGGCAGATCGACGCCAGCCGCCTGGCCGGCCATGAATTTGCCGGGGAGCTGTCGCTGTCCGGGCAATTGCGCCCCGTGCGCGGCGCACTGGCCACCAGCCTGGCACTGCGGGCCCACGGCGTGGCGGTGCGCCTGGTGCTGCCGACCGGCAGCGCCGAAGAGGCCGCCCTGGTGCCCGACGCACAGGTGTACCGCGCCCGGCACCTGCTGGATGTCGTGCGGCAGTTCCTGCCGGCAGGCAGCCAGGAATCCATGGACGACGCCAGCGCCCCGGACGACGGCTGGTGCCTGCTGCAACCCGCGCCGCTGGCCACGCAGGTAGCCTATGCCGATCTTTCGGATATCAAGGGCCAGGCGGCATCCAAGCGCGCACTGGAGATCGCAGCCGCCGGCGGGCACAGCCTGCTGATGATGGGGCCGCCCGGATCCGGTAAATCCATGCTGGCCCAGCGCTTTGCCGGGCTGCTGCCGGCCATGACCATGGAAGAGGCCCTGGAGAGCGCCGCCGTGGCCAGCCTGGCCGGGCGCTTCACCCCCGCGCGCTGGGCGCAGCGACCCACCTGCCAGCCGCACCACACGGCATCAGCGGTGGCACTGGTGGGCGGGGGCTCGCCGCCGCAGCCCGGAGAAATATCGCTGGCCCACCATGGTGTGCTGTTTCTCGATGAGATGCCGGAATTTCCCCGCGCCGCCCTGGAGGCCCTGCGCGAGCCGCTGGAAACCGGGCGCGTCACCATTGCACGGGCGGCACGGCGCGCAGAATTTCCGGCCAGCTTCCAATTGGTGGCGGCCATGAACCCCTGCCCCTGCGGTTTTCTGGGATCAGCGCAGCGTGCCTGCCGCTGCACGCCCGACCAGGTGGCACGCTACCAGGGCAAGCTCAGCGGCCCGCTGCTCGACCGCATCGACCTGCATGTGGAAGTGCCCGCCCTGCCCGCCAGCGATTTGCTGGACGCGCCGCCGGGTGAGGCCAGCGCCGCCGTGCGCGAGCGCGTGGCCCGCGCCCGCCAGGCCGCCATCACCCGCCAGGGCAAGACCAACCAGGCGCTGCAGGGCCAGGAAATCGACACCCACACCGCGCTGGAGCCCGCCGCCACGCAGTTTCTGCAGACGGCGGCCGCGCGCCTGGGCTGGTCGGCCCGCAGCACGCATCGCACGCTGAAGGTGGCGCGCACCATTGCCGACCTGGCGGGCACCGCCAGCACCCAGGTGGCACATGTGGCCGAGGCCGTGCAATACCGGCGCGTGCTGCGCGGGCCTGGCGCATGACCCGGGGCGCGCGGGGCCGCAGGCCCCGGCGCCTACACCCCGAGGTACTGCCGCCGCACCGCCGGGTCGGCCACCAGATCCGCCATGCTGCTGTGGTGGCGGATCTGGCCCTGTTCCAGCACATAGGCGCGGTCGGCCACCGCCTCGGCAAAGTGCAGGTTCTGCTCGGACAGCAGCACGCTCACGCCCTGGGCCTTGAGCTGGCGGATGGTGTGGGCCATCTGCTCGACGATCAGCGGCGCCACGCCTTCGGACGGCTCATCGAGCAGCACCAGCAGGGGCTGGCCCATGAGGGTGCGCGCCACGGTGAGCATCTGCTGCTCGCCGCCGCTCATGCGCCCGCCGGGCCGGTGGGGCATTTCGCCCAGGTTGGGGAACAGCGCAAACAGCCGCTCCGGCGTCCAGTGCGGCGCGGCGCTGCCGTCGGGCCAGTGGCGCGCGCCCTGGCGCCCCACTTCGAGGTTGTCGAGCACGCTCAGGTCGGTGAAGATGCGCCGGTCTTCCGGCACATAGCCGAGGCCCATGCGCGCCACCTGGTAGGGCGCGCTGCGCGCGATGTCGCGCCCCAGGAAGCGCAACTGGCCACCAGGGTGAACGTGCCGGCGCACCTCCAGCCCCACGATGGCCTTGAGCGTGGTGGACTTGCCGGCGCCATTGCGCCCCATCAGCGCCACGACCTCGCCGCGCGCGACCTGCAGGTCCACACCCAACAGCACCTGCGCGGCACCATACCAGGCGGAAAGGCCCTGCACCTCCAGCAAGGGCGAAAGCGCAGCGGCCATCACGTCAGGCTCCCGGCGGCCGCTGTCTGGCCGAACATGCTGCCGCTGCCCAGGTACACCTCCTGCACCCGGGTGTTGTCGCGAATGGCCTGCGGCGGGCCCTCGGCCAGCAGGCGCCCGCGCGCCAGCACCAGCACACGGTCGGCGTGGGCAAACACCACATCCATGCTGTGCTCGGTGAACAGCACACCCATGGCGCGCTCGCGCGCGAGTTGCTGCGTGAGCGCCATCAGCGCCAGGCGCTCGGCCGGCCCCATGCCGGCCGTGGGTTCGTCCATCAGCAGCAGCCGGGGCGCATGGGCCAGCGCCATGGCCAGCTCCACCCGCTTGACGTCGCCATAGGCCAGCGTGCTGCAGGGGCGCGGTGCCTGGGCCGCCATGCCCACCTGCGCCAGCAGGGCCAGCGCATCGTCACGCCGGTGGTCTTGCGCGCGGGGCCAGAACGAGAACAGGCGCCGGTCGGCCGACAGCAGCGCCATCTGCACGTTTTCCAGCACGGTGAGCGAGGCAAAGGTTTCGGCGATCTGGAAGGTGCGGCCCACGCCCTGGCGCCAGATGGCGCGCGGCGGCAGGCCGGCAATGTCCACGCCCGCCAGCCGGATGCGGCCCGCATCGGGCCGCAGCTGGCCGCCCACCATGTTGAAGGTGGTGGACTTGCCCGCGCCATTGGGGCCGATCAGCGCCAGCATCTCGCCCGGCGCCAGCGTGAAATCCACGCCATCGACCGCATGCACGCCGCCAAAGGCCTTGCGCAGGCCCGTCACCTGCAGCAGCGGGGGCGATGGACTCATGGCGCGCTCCTGCGGCGGGCCTGCCAGCGCAGGGCCAGCTGCCGGGCAAAGCCCGCCAGCCCCTGCGGGAACATGAGCACCAGCGCCAGCATGGTGCCACCCAGCACGGCGCGCCAGTAGTCGGTGTTGCGTGCCACGGTGTCGTGCAGCCAGGTGAAGGTGGCCGCGCCCACCCAGGGGCCCACCAGCGTCTGCACGCCGCCCAGCAGCACCATCACCAGGCCGTCCACCGACTTGCCCACCGACAGGCTTTCAGGCGCGATGCTGCCCTTGGAAAACACATACAAGGCCCCGGCCAGGCCGGCCAGCACGCCGGCCAGCACAAACGCCGCCCACTGCAGGCGCCGCCCATCCATGCCGATGGCGTCCGCCCGCAGGGCCGAGTCGCGCACCGCGCGCAGCGCATAGCCCAACGGCGCCAGCAGCACGCGCCGCAGCAGCAGCACGCCGGCGGCCACCAGGGCCAGCGTCAGCAGGTAATAGGCCTGCTGGCTGGCCAGCCAGGGTGCGGGCCACACGCCGGCCAGGCCATTGCTGCCGCCGGTGACGGCGTCCCACTGGTAGCACAGCGCCCAGGTGATCTGCGCGAACGCCAGCGTGAGCATGGTGAGGTAAACGCCCGACAGCCGCACACAGAACCAGCCATAGGCCAGCGCCCCCAGGCCCGCTGCCAGCGGAGCCAGCAGCAGGGCCAGCTCCATGGGCACCGCGGCCGATTGCACCAGCAGCGCCGCCGCATAGGCCCCCAGCCCGAAGTAGGCGGCATGGCCGAACGAGTGCATGCCGGCCGGTCCCATGAGGAAATGCAGGCTGGAGGCAAAGAGCACCGCCACCAGCAGGTCCACCAGCAGCACCGGCGCATAGGGCCAGGCCCCGGCCAGCAGCGGCACCAGCGCCAGCGCAGCCAGCAGGGCCCAGCCAGTCCACTGCACGCCCCGGCTGGCAGGGTGCAGCGGCGCCTCGGCCATGCCCGCCGCGCGCACTGGCGGCTGCGGCCGCCCCAGCAGCCCCCAGGGCCGCCACACCAGCACCACGGCCATGACCAGGAATTCCACCACCAGCGTCATCTTCGACAGCGACAGGCTGATGCCCCCCACTTCCACCAGCCCGGCCCACACGCACACCGCCTTGAGCTCGGCAATCAGCAGCGCCGCCACAAACGCGCCAGGGATCGAACCCATGCCGCCCACCACCACCACCACGAAGGCCGCGCCGATGGTGTGGAGGTCCATGTCGAGCTGGGCGGGTTCGCGCGGCAGCTGCAAGGCACCGGCCAGGCCCGCCAGCAGGGCGCCCAGCGCAAACACCCCCGTGAACAGCCAGGCCTGGTTGACGCCCAGGGCGCCCACCATGCCGCGGTCCTGCGTGGCCGCGCGCACCAGCGTGCCCCAGCGCGTGCGGTGCAGGCCCAGCCACAGCAGGCCCAGCACCAGCGGGCCGACGGCCATCAGGAACAGGTCGTAGGTGGGGAACTGCCGCCCGAGAAGGTCCACCGCCCCTTCCAGCCCCGGAGCGCGCGGCCCGAAAAGCTCTTCCGGGCCCCAGGCCCACAGCACGGCGTCCTTGATCACCAGCACCAGCGCAAAGGTGGCCAGCAGCTGAAACAGCTCGGGCGCGCGGTAGATGCGGCGCAGCAGCAGCACCTCCACCAGCGCCCCCAGGGCCGCCGTGGCCAGCGGTGCCAGCAGCAGGGCCGGCCAGAAACCGATGGTGGCGCCCAGGCGCTCCACCAGCGAGTAGGCCAGGTAGATGCCCAGCATGAAGAACGATCCGTGGGCGAAGTTGACGATGCGCATGACCCCGAAGATCAGCGACAGCCCCGCCGCCACCAGAAACAGCGATGAAGCCGACGCCAGCCCGTTGAGCAACTGCACCAGCAGGCCGGAAAAACTCATGCGCACAAGCCCGGACGGCCCAGCAGCGTGGCCTGGTGCATGTCAGCCGGCCGTGCGCAGCTTGCGCACCTCATCGGCCGATGGCTGGAAGCGCGCCCCGTCGAGGTAACGGAAGTCTGCCATCACGCCCGCGCCGTTCTGCAGGCGCGTACGGCCCACGAAGGTGCCCATGGTGGACTGGTGGTCTTCGGGCCGGTAGCGGATGGTGCCGAACGGCGACGCCAGCTCCAGCCCCCTGAAGGCGGCGATCAGCTTTTCGGTGTCGCTGCCGCCGGCCTTGCGCAAGCCTGCGGCCAGCGACTGGATGGCCGTGTAGCCCACCACCGAACCCAGGCGGGGATGGTCGTTGAAGCGTTCCTTGTAGGCCTTGAGGAACGCCTGGTGCTCGGCGGTCTGGATGGCGTACCAGGGATAGCCGGTGACGATCCAGCCCACCGGGGCTTCGCCCTTGAGCGGGTCCAGGTACTCGGGCTCGCCGGTCAGCAGGCTCACCACCTCGCGCCCCTTGAACAGGCCCCGGGTGTTGCCCTCGCGCACCAGCCGGGCCAGGTCGGCGGCGAACAGCACGTTGAAGATGGCATCCGGCTTGGCATCGGCCAGGGCCTGCACCACGCTGCCCGCATCCACCTTGCCCAGGGGCGGCGCCTGCTCGGCGACAAACTCCACGTCGGGCTGGGCGGCCTTGAGCAGCTTCTTGAAGGTGGCCGCCGCCGACTGGCCGTATTCGTAATTGGGATAGACGATGGCCCAGCGCTTTTTCTTCAGCGCCGCTGCCTCGGGCACGAGCATGGCCACCTGCATGTAGGTGGAAGCGCGCAGGCGGAAGGTGTAGCGGTTGCCGTTTTCCCAGACGATTTTGTCGGTCAGCGGCTCGGCCGCCAGGAAGAAGACCTTTTTCTGCCGCGCAAAGTCGGTCAGGGCCAGCCCCACATGCGACAGGAAGCTGCCCATGAGCAGATCCACCTTTTCGCGCGCCAGCAGCTCGTCGGCGGCCCGCACGGCGTCGCCGGGGTTGCCGTTGTCGTCGCGCACCACCAGCTCCAGCTTGCGGCCCTGGATGCCGCCGGCGCTGTTGATCTCGGCCACGGCCAGCTCCATCCCCTTCTTGTAAGGGGCCAGGAAGGCGGGCTGTGCCTTGTAGCTGTTGATTTCACCGATCCGGATCGCGCCCTGGGCATGCACCGCAGCAGCGGCACATGCCAGCCCGGCCACCAACAGGGCCCGGCGGGCGACGGAGAAGCTGCGCATGGAAGTTCCTTTGTCCAACATCATGACGGTCGAAGGCTCAAAATGTACCGCCCATCCCATTTGCCGGACAATGCACGGGTTTGCCGCCCTGCGCCCTGCCCCGCTGGGGCCTTGTTTTTTTTCATTTCTGCTACGAAACCATGAGTGCCTTTCTCGAAGAACGCGTGCTGACCGTCCACCACTGGACCGACCGGCTTTTCAGCTTCACCACCACCCGCGACCCGGCGCTGCGCTTTTCCAACGGGCACTTCACCATGATCGGCCTGAAGGTGAACGACAAGCCGCTGCTGCGCGCCTACAGCATCGTCAGCGCCAACTACGAGGAGCACCTGGAGTTCCTGAGCATCAAGGTGCCCGACGGCCCGCTGACCTCGCGCCTGCAGCACATCCAAGTGGGCGACACCATCGTGGTCGGCAAGAAGCCCACCGGCACCCTGCTGATCGACTACCTGCTGCCGGCCAAGCGCCTGTACATGCTGTCCACCGGCACGGGCCTGGCGCCGTTCATGAGCGTGATCCGCGACCCGGAAACCTACGAGAAGTTCGAAGAAGTGATCCTGGTGCACGGCGTGCGCCAGGTGAGCGAGCTGGCCTACCACGACTACATCACCCAGGAGCTGCCCCAGCACGAGTTCCTGGGCGAGCTGGTGAGCCAGCAGCTCAAGTACTACCCCACGGTGACGCGCGAACCGTTTCGCAACCAGGGCCGCATCAACGATCTGATCGAAAGCGGCAAGCTGTTCACCGACCTCGACATCCCGGCGCTGAACCCGCTGGAAGACCGCGTGATGCTCTGCGGCAGCCCCGAAATGCTGGCTTCGCTCAAGCACATCCTGGAGCACCGCGATTTCGAGGAAGGCAACACCACCAAGCCCGGCGACTTCGTGATCGAGCGCGCCTTCGTCGAGAAATAAGCCCGCTGCAAGTCGGCAGGCAGCACTGGCCTGCCGCCCAGCGCACCGTCAGGCGTTAGACCAGCTCGAATCCCTTGCCTTGCAAGCGCACGGGTGCGCCTTCGGGCACGGGCTGCGAGCGCGTGAAGCGGCGCACCGAGCCATCGTCCATGCGCACGCGCACCTCGTACACCGTCTGGGTGCGCGTGCGCTGCTCCACCGTATGGCCCACGTAACCACCGCCCACGGCGCCCAGCACCGTGGCAGCCGTGCGGCCGGAGCCCTTGCCCACCTGGTTGCCCAGCACGCCGCCCAACACACCGCCGGCGACCGCGCCCAGGCCCGTGGCGGGAGCGGCCTGCTGCACCGCCTGCACGGATTCGATGCGGCCGCACACCGTGCACACCGGGGCCCGTGCGACTTCCTGGCGCGCAGGGGCTTCGTCATACCGCGCGGGCTGGGGCGCCTGCGGGTGGGCACGGGCCGCAGCGCGTTGCCCGGTGGGTGCTGCAGGCACCTGATTTGCGACATATTCAGGAGCTATTGGCGCTTTCTGGTCAAGCGCTGCAGGTTTTCTCTCCTCAATGATCTCGTGGTCTGGCGTGCGCGCCGCGGGCGCCACCCGGGCCGCGTCTTCGGCCATCGCACCCGGGCGCTGCTGCGCCACCAGCGTTGCGCCCAACGCCAGCACGCACAGGCCCAGGGCGGCAATGGCGGCCCACAGCCATTTCAGGGGCACGCCACCGGGAGTTGCGGCCAAAGGGGCCTGGGGAACAGCGGAAGTGGTGGGTTGCATGTTTTTGCCTTTCTCAACAGATCGAATACAGCCTCTGCGACAGCGCTCGCAGGCCTGCCCTGAAGTTACACACGGCACCGGCGGGAATGGATGCCACCCATGTAAGCGGTGGTAAGAGCCTTCAGCAATTTCTCATCGCGGCACGGTGGGACCCAGCGCCTCTTCACAGGCGCGCGCACAGCCGGCCGACAACAGCAGCACCGCCGACGCAAAATAGATCCACATCAGCAGCACCACCAGCGAACCCGCCGCCCCGTAGGCGGAAACCACCGCCGCGGTGGACAGGTAAACCGCCAGCACATGCCGCCCCGCCGTGAACAGCGATGCGCCCATCACCGCGCCCAGCCACAGAAACCGCAACCGGGGCTTGGGACCGGCGCTCATGCGCATCAAGCCCACAAAAAGGGTCGCACAGACGCCAAACGCGGCGGCTTCGTTGAGCACCCGCAACAGCGGCGCTATCGCCAGCCAGTGGCCGGCCCAGCCGGCCAACAGGTTCAGCAGGGTCGAAATCACCAGGGACACCAGCAGCAAAAAGCCGAACGCCAGCACATACGCCACGCCCCGCAGACGCAGCGAAGCACCGTGCCACCACGGCAGGGGCTGCACCGCACCACGCCCGTGGGTCCACAGCCGCTGCAGCGCAGACTGCAGCTCGCCAAACACCCCGGTGGCACCAAACAACAGCACGAAAAAACCCAGCAGCGAGGCCAGCAGCCCTTGCGCGGGCTCCTGGGCACTGGCCAGGGCCTGGCGTATGACCGCCGCCCCCTGCTCGCCCACGAGGGTGGCGATCTGCGCAATCAGGCCCTGCTGCAGGCTGTCGCGGTCCAGCCACCAGCCCAGCAGGGCCACCAGCAGCACCAGCAGCGGCGCCAGGCTCAGGATGCCGTAGAACGACATCGCCGCGCTCATGCCGGCGCCGTCGGCGTCCATCCACAACCACACCGCCCGCCGCAGCGGCAGCAGCACGCGGGCGCCCCTGCGCGCCGCCGCCCGTGCGGGCCGGTAAAGGTGCAGGCCATTCATGCCGGCAAGGCTACCCAGGCGTGGTCCGCCTGCCCATCGGACAAACGGTGCAACCCGGGTAGTCCGGCTCCCACAGCCTTACACTCGGCCTGCCTTTGGACAGGCAAGAAGACAGGACACCATTTATGCAGATTCGCTGCGCACTGGTCGGCATGCCCGGCTCGGGCAAATCCACCGTCGGCCGGCAGCTGGCCCACCGGGCCGGGGTGCCCTTCATCGACCTGGACCACCGGCTGGAGCGGACCATCGGTACCACCATCCGCCACTTCTTCGAGGTGGAGGGCGAAGCGCGATTTCGCGATCTCGAATCGCAGCTGCTGGCCGAGGTGGCGCAGCAGCCCGGCGGCCTGGTGCTGTCCACCGGCGGCGGCGCGGTGCTGCGCCCCGAAAACCGCGAGGTGCTGCGCCAGTTTGGCAACGTGCTGTATTTGCGCGCATCGCCCGAAGAAATCTACAAGCGCGTGAAGCACGACAAGACACGCCCGCTGCTGCAGGGCGGCAACCCCCTGGAGAAGTTGCGCGAACTCTACGCCCTGCGCGACCCCCTGTACCGCGAAACCGCGCACTACGTGATCGAGACGGGGCGCCCCTCGGTGAGCACCCTGGTCAGCATGGTGATGATGCAGCTGGAGATGGCGCAAGGCGCCGCCGCTGCGCCCCCGTCTGCGCAGGCCTGACGGAAGACTGGCTGCACCCACGCTGACAAGACACACCGGGTGTCGGCCGCCGCGCTGTCTTCGTTGCCGGCATGCGCACCCAACCGGTACCCCGCAGACAAACACAAGCTCCCCCATGTAGGGCCTTGCTGATTTCAGAGCCCTCTTGGCAGTGCACGTTTGATGCAAAAACGCCGGCAGCTCTTTATTTCATCGCATCACAAATTCGGCGCCAACAGCCGCTCCAGCAGCTTCTCATCCATGCTGCGGCGTTCTGCCATGTCATGCAGCTGGTCTTCGCCGATCTTGCCCACGTTGAAGTACACGGCATCGGGGTGGCCGATGTAGAAGCCGCTCACGCTGGCGGCGGGCATCATGGCCAGGCTTTCGGTCAGGGTCATGCCGATCTCTTCGGCGTTGAGCACGCGGAACAGATCGGTCTTGGCGCTGTGGTCGGGGCAGGCGGGGTAGCCGGGCGCGGGGCGGATGCCGCGGTATTTCTCGGCAATCATGTCCTCGTTGCTCAGCGCCTCATCACTGGCATAGCCCCACAGGTCGGTGCGCACGCGCTGGTGCAGGCATTCGGCAAAGGCTTCGGCGAGGCGGTCGGCCAGGCTCTTGAACAGGATGGCCGAGTAGTCGTCGAGCGCGTCGATAAAGGCCTTTTCCTTCTTCTCGACGCCCAGGCCGGCCGTCACGGCAAACAGGCCGGCGTAGTCGGCAATGCCGCTCTCCTTGGGCGCGACGAAGTCGGCCAAGCAGCGGCTGGGGCGCGTCACACCGTCGATGGTGTGCTTTTCGGCCTGCTGGCGCAGGCCGTACCAGGTCATGGCGACTTCGGTGCGGGTGTCATCGGTGTAGAACTCGATGTCGTCGCCCACGCTGTTGGCGGGCAGCAGGGCCATCACGCCGCTGGCCGTGAGCCACCGGCCTTCGATGATCTTCTTGAGCATGGCCTGGCCGTCGGCAAACACGCGCGTGGCTTCCACGCCCACCACCTCGTCCGTCAGGATGGCGGGGTACGGGCCAGCCAGGTCCCAGGTCTGGAAGAACGGGCCCCAGTCGATGTATTTCGCCAGTTCGGCCAGGTCGAAGTTCTGGAACACCCGGCGACCCAGGGCACGCGGCACGGCGGGCTGGTAGGCCTGCCAGGCTATGGGCGTCTTGTTGGCGCGGGCCTTGGCCAGGGGCCACAGCGGCACCTGCTTCTTGTTGGCGTGCTGGGTGCGCACCTTGTCGTAGTCGGCGTTGATTTCCTGCACATAACTCTCGACGCCTTCACCGAGCAGGCTTTGCGCCACGCTCACGCTGCGCGAGGCGTCGGGCACATAGACCACGGGGCCCTCGTAGTGCGGCGCGATCTTGACGGCCGTGTGCACGCGCGAGCAGGTGGCACCGCCGATCAGCAGCGGGATTTTCTTGATGCGGAAATGCTCGTCCTTCTGCATCTCGCCGGCCACGTACTGCATTTCTTCGAGGCTGGGCGTGATCAGGCCCGACAGGCCCACGATGTCGGCGCCCTCGACCTTGGCGCGCGCCAGGATCTCGTGGCAGGGCACCATCACGCCCATGTTCACCACCTCGAAGTTGTTGCACTGCAGCACCACGGTGACGATGTTCTTGCCGATGTCGTGCACATCGCCCTTCACCGTGGCGATGACGATCTTGCCCTTGCTGCGCACGTCGCGACCCGCAGCCTCGTCCTGGCGTTTTTCTTCCTCGATGTAGGGGATGAGGTGGGCCACCGCGAGCTTCATCACGCGCGCGCTTTTCACCACCTGGGGCAGGAACATCTTGCCGGCACCGAACAGGTCGCCCACGATGTTCATGCCGTCCATCAGCGGCCCTTCGATCACATGCAGCGGGCGCCCGCCCTGGGCCAGAATGGCGCGATAGGCCTCTTCGGTGTCTTCGGTGATGAAGTCGGTGATGCCATGCACCAGCGCGTGGCTCAGGCGTTCGCCCACGGTCTTCGGATGCTCGGGCGTGCCGCGCCATTCGAGCTTCTTGCTCTCGTCCTTGGCACCGCTCTTGGCGGTCTCGGCGATCTCCACCAGGCGCTCGCCCGCATCCGGGCGGCGGTTGAGCACCACGTCTTCCACGCGCTCGCGCAGCACGGGCTCCAGGTCGTCATAGACACCCACCATGCCGGCGTTGACGATGCCCATGTCCATGCCGGCCGCAATCGCGTGGTACAGGAACACGGTGTGGATGGCCTCGCGCACCGGGTCGTTGCCGCGGAAGCTGAAGCTCACGTTCGACACGCCGCCCGACACCTTGGCGCCGGGCAGGTGCTGCTTGATCCAGCGCGTGGCCTCGATGAAATCGACCGCGTAGTTGTTGTGCTCTTCGATGCCGGTGGCCACGGCGAAGATGTTGGGGTCGAAGATGATGTCTTCGGGCGGGAAGCCCACCTCATCGACCAGGATGCGGTAGGCGCGTTCGCAGATCTCGATCTTGCGCGCATAGGTGTCGGCCTGGCCCACCTCGTCGAACGCCATCACCACGGCGGCAGCACCGTAGCGCTTGACCAGCCGCGCCTCGTGCTTGAACTTCTCCACGCCCTCTTTCATGCTGATCGAGTTCACGATGCCCTTGCCCTGGATGCAGCGCAACCCGGCCTCGATCACCTCCCACTTGGAGCTGTCCACCATGATGGGCACGCGCGCGATGTCGGGCTCGGAGGCGATGAGCTGCAAAAAGCGCACCATGGCCGCCTTGCTGTCGAGCATGGCCTCGTCCATGTTGATGTCGATGACCTGGGCGCCGTTTTCCACCTGCTGGCGCGCCACGGCCAGGGCCTCTTCGTACTGGCCATTCAGGATCATGCGCGCGAACGCCTTGGAGCCCGTGACGTTGGTGCGCTCGCCGATGTTGACGAACAGCGTGCCCTCGCCGATGGAGACGGGCTCCAGGCCGGACAGCTTCATGGGAGAAATGAAAGGCATATGGGTGTGGCTCATCGCTGACGACCTAATGGGATGAGCGTCGTTGCATCGCAGCGCGCTGGCAAGCCTCGCGGCCCGGGCCGCTGCAACGCTCCTTGCCAGCGCAAAACCCGTAATTTTACGAAACCGACAAAGGCATGGGCATTTGCCACAATCACCACCAATGACTATTGCCCCCATCCTGCGCGGACCAGCAGAACCAGGCCTGCTGCGCAACGAAGTCCTGGCAGACGTTTTTGAAGCCACGGCCACCCGCGCCCCGTCCACCATGGCGCTGATTTTTGGCGAGCGCCAGGTCACCTATGGCGAGCTGAACACACTGGCCGACATGGCCGCGCACCGCCTGATCGAGGCGGGCGTGCGGCCCGGCAGCATGGTGGGCCTGTGGCTGCCACGCGGCATCGAATTGCTGGTGCTGCAGCTGGCCATCGCCAAGACGGGTGCGGCCTGGCTGCCGTTTGATGCCGATACGCCGCCCGAGCGCATCGCCACCTGCCTGGCAGACGCCAGCGCTGTTGCGCTATTGATTGCAGAGCAACAAAGCCATGCCATTGCTGCGCACGGTGGCATTTCGTGCCCGGTGTACACGGAGCAAACGCTGCTGGCAGCCCTGCCCGCGCTGCAGGATGGCATTGCGCTGCGCCGCCGCGAGGGCGCGCTGCCCAGCCACACGGCGTATGTGATCTACACCAGCGGCTCCACCGGCAAGCCCAAGGGCATTGCCATCACCCAGCGCAGCATTTGCCACTTTCTGCGCAGCGAAAACGCGCGCCTGGGTGTCCGCGAAGGCGACCTGGTGTACCAGGGCTTCTCGGTGGCGTTCGACATGTCGTTCGAGGAGATATGGATCAGCTACCTGGTGGGCGCCACGCTGTGGATCGCCCCCCGGGAGGTTGCGAGCGACCCCGAGGCGCTGCCGCGTGCGCTCAGGGACAACGGCGTCACCGTGCTGCACGCCGTGCCCACGCTGCTGGCGCTGTTTGCGCACGACGTGGCCAGCCTGCGCACCATCAACCTGGGCGGCGAGATGTGCCCGCAATCGCTGGTCGAGCGCTGGGCTGCGCCGGGGCGACAGATGTTCAACACCTACGGCCCGACCGAAGCGACGGTTTCCGCCAGCCTGGCGGAACTCCGACGCGGCGAGCCGGTGACGATCGGCCAGGCGCTGCCCAACTACGGGTTGATGGTCATCGAGGTGATCGACCCGGACAGCGTGGTGGACGGCAAGCTGCCGCCGCTCAAGATCCTGCCGTTTGGCGAGACGGGGGAGCTGTGCATCACCGGCCCCGGTGTGGCCGCCGGCTACCTGGGGCGCCCCGATCTGACGGCCGAAAAATTCCTGCCCAATCCCTGGGCCACGGGCGAGCATGACCAGCGCCTGTACCGCACGGGCGACCTGGCGCGCGTGGAAAACGGCCAAATGCAATGCCTGGGCCGCGCCGACGACCAGGTGAAGATTCGCGGCTTTCGCGTGGAGCTGGGCGAAATCGAAGCGGTGCTGGCACAACAGCCCGGCGTCGGGACCACGGCGGTGCTGCTGCGGCGCGACGATGACCTGGACCAGTTGGTCGCTTTTTACGTGCCCTCGGGCGAGCCGCCCACCCCATCGGCACTGCGCCACGGTCTGGCCGAGAAACTGCCACCCTACATGGTGCCGGGGCGCTTTGAGGCGCTGCCGGCCATGCCGCGCCTGCCCTCCGGCAAGATCGACCGCAAAGCCCTCAAGGCCCAACCGCTGGCCGCCGCCGCTTCTGACGAAGGCGGGGACACCCCGGAAACCCCGGCCGAAGAAGCCCTGTTCGCGGCCATCGCCAAACTGTTCCCTGGCCAACCGGTGCGCCGCGGCATGGACTTTTTCAATGACCTGGGCGGTCATTCGCTGCTGGCGGCGCGCCTGACCTCCGCTCTGCGCGCCGACGCGCGCTTCGGCCAGGCCACGGTGCGCGACATCTACCAGCACCGCCGCATCGGCGCCATCGCCCAGGCGCTGCAAATGGGCATGACGGCCCCCGGCGCGACACCTGAGCGCCCCTTCACCACGCACAGCCCATGGCGGCGCTGGCGCTGCGGCATCGCGCAAGCCCTGGCGCTGCCGCCGCTCATCACGCTGAAGATGGCCCAGTGGCTTGCGCCCTTCTTCATGTACCACTTCTACACGGGCGATCCCAGCGACTCGATTGCGCTTGCCATCGCCATGTCGCTGTTGGCTTTTGTCCTGGCCACGCTGGCCGAGTTTGTGGTGGCCTGGGCGGGCAAATGGCTGATTGCCGGGCGGCTCAAGCCAGGACGCTATCCGCTGTGGGGCCTGACCTACTACCGCTGGTGGCTGACCGACAGGCTGCTGGAGGGAATTCCCGTTTACATGCTCAACGGCTCATCGCTCTACCTGGCGTGGCTGCGCGCTCTGGGTGCAAAGATTGGCCCGGAGGTCAACCTGGGCGCGCTCACCGTGCGCGCACCCGAACTGCTGTCGATTGGCGCGGGCACGAGCATCGGCAACGCCGTGAACCTGGAGAACGCCCGCGTTGAAGGCGGCTGGCTGCTGCTCGGAAGCATTGACATTGGCGCCAACGCCTGCATCGGCTCTTACTCGGTGGTGGAAGGCGATGTGCGCATCGAGGACTATGCCCATGTCGATGGCCAGTCGGCCCTGGCCAGCGGTACCACCGTGCCTGCGGCACGTATCTGGAGCGGCTCCCCGGCGCGTGACCGGGGAGCGTTCGACGTTGGACAGCAAACGCCACGCCCACCTGTGAGCGGCCAGCGCCTGGCGTGGGAGTCGGCGGCCTTCGCGCTCGGTTCACTGTTTGTCGCCGTCGTCTTCTTTTTTCCGGTCTTCCCCACTTTCTTGCTGATCGACTGGCTGGACGTGGACGCCATTTCCGTGCGCCCCCTGCTGGAGACGGGCACCATTGACGCCACCACCGCCTTTGTGCTGCGCTTCATCAAGTTCTTTGCCCTGTCGCTGCCTGCCACCGTGGTGCTGATCACCGCCACCGCACTGATTTCTGCCGGCATCCGCTGGGCCTTCTTGCCCAGCATGAAGGCCGGTACCTGGCCAGTGCACAGCAACCGCTACCTCGCCAAATGGCTCGTGAACCAGATCCAGGAGTCCAGCCTTGCGGTGCTGCACGGCATTTACGCCACCGTGTATTCGGCCACCTGGTACCGACTGCTGGGCGCCAAGGTGGGCGAGGAAACCGAACTCTCCACCGCCTTGGGCCTGGTGCCCGACATGCTCACGCTGGGTGATGAATGCTTTATTGCCGACGCGGTGATGCTGGGCGACGAACACATTGACGGCGGCTGGATGACGGTGCAGCCCACCACCGTGTCGCGCCGCAGCTTCATCGGCAACGGCGCCTATGTGCCCGACGGCACCACCATCCCCGAAAACGTGCTGATCGGCGTGATGAGCGGCGTGCCGCGCAGCGCACAAATGGCCAGCGGCGACACCTGGCTGGGCTCGCCCCCCATGCTGCTGCCCGCGCGCGAAAGCACGCAGGGCTACCCGGAGCACCTCACCTTCCACCCCTCCCGCTGGCGCAAGACCGGACGCGGCGCGGTGGAGGCGCTGCGCATTGCCTCTCCCCACGCGCTGGTGATTGCCGCTGGCTACGCCATCGTGCTCGACGCCATGCCACTGGCAGAAGAGGGCCTGTGGAACCTGCTGGCGCTGGAACTGGCGGTTGCCGGACTGCTCTTTGGCGTGGGCACCTTCGTGGCGGTGGCACTGTTCAAGTGGATGTTGCTGGGGCGTTACCGCAAGCGCAACACGCCCATGTGGACGCCGTTCGTGTGGCTTTCGGAAGCGGCCACCAACATGTACGAAGGCATTGCCGTCCCCAACTTCCTGCGCTACCTGCGTGGCACGCCCTGGCTGCCCTTGGCACTGAACCTGCTGGGCACGCGCATTGCCCCCAGCGCCTACATCGACACCACCGACATGACGGAATTCGACTGCGTGCGGATTGGCGCGCACAGCGAACTGAACGCGCTGTGCTGCCCGCAAACGCACTTGTTTGAAGACCGGGTCATGAAGATCGACGACGTGGTGATCGGTGCCAAAGTGACCTGCGGCCCGCGCTGCACCGTGCTCTACAGCGCCACGCTGGCCGACGGCGTGCAGCTGGGCCCGCTCACGCTGGTGATGAAGGGCGAGAGCCTGCCGGCACACAGTACGTGGCATGGCAGCCCCGCCGCACCATGGAAACACGCCGCCTGACGCCCACGCGCTGCGCCATCGCGCTCTGGCAAGCGCCCGGCGCGCCCCGCGTCTGGGGCCTGCCCATGCCACCTGGCGCCCCGCGCGAGACGGTGCGGGCCCTGGCCCGCACGGCGCTGGCCGATCTGCTGGGCGTCACCACCCTCACCAACCAGCGCGGCGAGCCCCCCCGGGCCCCCGCGCGGCCCGACCTGCACCTGAGCCTGTCGCACGCCGAGGGCCTGAGCCTGCTGGCCTGCCACGACGCGCCCGTGGGTGTGGACGTGCAAGCACTGCCCGTGCAGGCCGACGCCGCCACCGCTGCACTTTTCCTGGGGCCCAATTGGCTTCCAACGCGATCAAATCAGGCGCCAGAAGCCCCCATTTCAATAGCTTTTGCTACCGCCTGGACGCAGCACGAGGCGCGCCTGAAATGTGCCCGCGAACCCTTGGTGGAATGGAGCGAAGCGCTGGCCGCTCGGCTGGTGCACTACCGTTGCGCACCACTTCATGGCGCCGCTCTGCGCGGCTGGTGTGCCGCGCTGGCGTGGCAAGACTCGGGTACGGTTCCAAGTCTTTGAAGGGGTCGCTGGATGGTCCGTGGGCCAACCTCCCGCATTCCCGCCGCTGCAGCGCGCGAATTTCAACCAAAATGGCTTGCAGCGCTTGCATATCCAGCGCCAGTAGCTCTGTTTTATAGAGCAACCTCCGTAGACCCTGCGGCCCGAGCATCGGGTGCGCCTTGCGCCGACGCCGGCAGTCCAAATACCCGGTCGAACCCCCAGTTGAAGACAAAGGTGTAGCCAAGAAAGAAGACGATGAGCGCCAGGTCCATCACGAAGGCCTGCCACAGGCTCACGTTGAACCACCAGGCAAACAGCGGCACCAGCGTGAACACCAGGCCGCCCTCGAAGCCGATGGCATGGGCAATGCGGCGGCGCACGCTGCGCCCGCGCACGGCCTGGCGCGACTCCCAGCGCTCGAAGGCCCAGTTGAACAGCAGGTTCCAGACCACCGCCACCGCCGAGGCGGCCGCCGATGCCACGCTGGAATGCGCGGCGCTCTGGCCCGTGAGCACCGCCAGCCCCCAGGTGGCCACGGCAATGGCGATGAGCTCGTACAAAGTCACATACAGCACGCGGCGGCGCACGCCCTGCAGGCCAGGGGCGGCGGGGAGCGAGGAAACGGACAGGGTCACGGGTACGGGTGCATGCACGGTCATGGCGGCACTTTATGTCCGGATGACTGATATATAAAGTCAGCTTGTTTCAGATTTATTGACAGATTGGCAGGCCATGGCCTTTTCTTCCGACAGCGTGCAGGTGTTTCTGGCGGTGCTCGACCAGGGCTCGTTTTCGGCGGCGGCGCGGGCACTGTCGCGCGTGCCCTCGGCCGTGAGCATGACCATGGCCCACCTGGAGGCCGAGCTCGACGTGCAACTGTTCGACCGCAGCGGCCGCGAGCCCCGGCCCACCGCCGCTGCCCGGGCGCTGGAGCCGCAGGCGCGGCTGCTGGCCGCCCAGCTGCGCCAGCTCAATGCCCAGGCACTGGCGCTCACACAGGGCCTGGAGGAGCGCCTCACCCTGGCCATCGCCCCCGAGCTGCTGGCGGCGCGCTGGACCGCGCCGCTGGCCGCGCTGGCGCAGCAATACCCGCTGCTGCAGGTGGAGGTGCTGGCCGCGCCGCAGGAGGATGCCCTGGCGCTGCTGCACAGCGGGCGGGCGCAGCTGGCGCTGGTGTTCGAGCGCCCCAGCATCGACGGGCGCGAGGGTTTTCAGGAAGTGGGCAGCGAAACCCTGGTGGCCGTGATGGCGCGCCAGCACCCGGTGCTGGCTGCCGCGCGCGCCGCGGCCACCGCCCGCGGTGAAGCGCCAGCGCGCGCCCAGCTGCGCGAGGAACACCTCACCACCACGCGCCAGATCGTGGTGGCCAGCCGCGACCTGGCGCAGACCGACCCGCGCTTCGTGTTTGCCCGCCACCACTGGCGCACCGACAGCCACCTGGCCGCGCTGGGCCTGATCGAGGCGGGCCTGGGCTGGGGCTGGCAGCCGCGCGCGCTGGTGCAGCCGCGCATCGCCGCCGGCTCGCTGGTGGAGATGCCGTTTGAAAACCTCAGCAACGGCGTGGCGCTGTGGGTGGACGTGGTCTGGTCCAAGGAGCGCCCGCTGGGCCTGGGCGCGCGGCGCTTTGTGCAGCTGATCGCGCAGCAGGGTGCATCGGGCGCGGCGGCCTGATCTGCCATCAAAAGTGGCTGCGGCGCTTATTCATACAGCGTCCAAAGCGATGGATTCAACAGCATTGAAACGTTTGCAGACGGAAAGCGTGCATTGACCAGTCTGGCGCATTGGGACAAGCTGCTTGCCCCACCCATCGAAAAACAACCATGAGCAACTCCCCCTTTCACATCCAAGACAAGGCCCTGGCCAAGCGCTGGGCCGCCTGGCAACCCAAGCCAGCCAATGGCAACGGCCCCAAAGCGCTTTCGCTGAAGGATTACGATCCCGGCGCCACGCCGTTCATGGACGGCGAGAAGGCGCAGGCCAAGGAAGACGTACAGGCCCTGGCGATCGAGCTCGACACGCTGCAGGACCTGCTGTATGCCGACCGGCGCTACAAGCTGCTGGTGGTGCTGCAGGGCACCGACGCCTCGGGCAAGGACGGCACCGTGCGCGGCGTGTTTGGCAGCATGAGCGCCCTGGGTGTGCACGCCGTGGGCTGGAAGGCGCCCACCGAGCCCGAGCGCGCCCACGACTACCTGTGGCGCATCCACCAGCGGGTACCGGGTGCCGGCGAGCTGACGGTGTTCAACCGCAGCCATTACGAAGACGTGCTGGTGCCGGTGGTCAACGGCTGGATCACGCCCGCGCAGCAGCGCCAGCGCCTGGCCCACATCAACGACTTCGAACGCATGCTCAGCGAGACCGGCACGGTCATCGTGAAGTTCATGCTGCACATCGGCTTCGAGGAACAGCGCGAGCGACTGCAGGAGCGCCTGGACGACCCCACCAAGCACTGGAAATTCGACATGGGCGACATCGCCGTGCGCAAGCAGTGGGCCGACTACCAGAAGGCCTACGAAACACTGCTGGCGGCCACGCACACCCCCTGGGCGCCCTGGACCATCGTACCCGCCAACTCCAAGACACACCGCAACCTCATGATCGCCACCGTGCTGCGCGAGGTGCTGCAGAACCTGGACCTGCGCTACCCGCCAGGTGACCCGGGGCTGGAGCATTTCACGGTGGAATGACTGGTTTTGATGCCCGTCATGGTGGTATCGCCCGTCTTTGAAGACGTTTTCAGCTGCTTTGGAATGCGCAAGCAAAGACAGCACCGGGCACGGGCAACATTATGCAAACGGCGCATAACCCCGTGACGCACCGGCCTTGGACAGCCCGGCGCCGCAGGCATAAGCTTCACCTCCTTGAACTGATCCCACAAGGAACCCGCCATGTCGCAAGCCACCGCAACGCCCGGCAGCATCGCCAGCGCCCACACCCTGCCGTCATACCTCGACGCCAACCACCTCGGCCCCTGGGGCAACTACCTGCAACAGGTAGACCGCGTCACCCCCTACCTGGGCAGCCTGGCGCGCTGGGTGGAAACGCTCAAGCGCCCCAAGCGCATCCTGATCGTGGACGTGCCGATTGAAATGGACAACGGCGCCATCGCCCACTTCGAGGGCTACCGCGTGCAGCACAACACCAGCCGCGGCCCGGGCAAGGGCGGCGTGCGCTTCCACCAGGACGTGACCCTGTCGGAGGTGATGGCGCTGTCGGCCTGGATGTCGGTCAAGAACGCAGCGGTGAACGTACCCTACGGCGGCGCCAAGGGAGGCATCCGGGTCGATCCCAAGAAGCTTTCGATGGGCGAGCTCGAACGCCTCACGCGCCGCTACACGAGCGAGATCGGCATCATCATCGGCCCGTCCAAGGACATTCCAGCGCCCGACGTGAACACCAACGGCCAGATCATGGCGTGGATGATGGACACGTATTCGATGAACGTCGGGGAAACCGCCACCGGCGTGGTCACCGGCAAACCCGTGGATCTGGGCGGCTCGCTCGGGCGCAACGAGGCCACCGGCCGCGGCGTGTACACCGTGGGCGTGGAGGCAGCACACCACATCGGCCTGAAGATCGAGGGCGCGCGGCTGGCCGTGCAGGGCTTTGGCAACGTGGGCGGCACGGCCGCCAGGCTGTTTGCCGAGGCCGGCGCGCGCGTGGTGGCCGTGCAGGACCATACCGGCAGCATCTACCACGACGGGGGCCTGGACGTCCCCGCCCTGCTGGCGCACGTGAAGGAAACCGGCGGCGTGGGCGGCTTCGCCGGCGCGGACCGGCTCGACAACGATGCATTCTGGGGCGTGAACTGCGACATCCTGATCCCGGCGGCGCTGGAAACCCAGATCACCGCCACCAACGCCGGCAAGATCCAGGCGCGCCTGGTGATCGAAGGCGCCAACGGCCCCACCACCCCCGAGGCCGACGACATCCTCCACGACAAGGGCGTGCTGGTGCTGCCCGACGTGATCGCCAACGCCGGCGGCGTGACGGTGAGCTATTTCGAATGGGTGCAGGACTTTTCCAGCTTCTTCTGGAGCGAGGACGAAATCAACGCACGCCTCGTACGCATCATGAAAGATGCCTTCGCCGGCATCTGGCAGGTGGCGCAGGAGCACAAGGTGAGCCTGCGCACTGCCACCTTCATCGTCGCCTGCACGCGCATCCTTCATGCGCGCGAGATGCGCGGTCTGTACCCCTGAAGCAAACGCAGTGTTCGCAAGACAAGGCTGTCCATTGGGCAGCTTTTTTTTCTGCCGACCAGGAGCAGAGCACCTGCTTTCGCGTCTAGAAAGCCGGGCTTTGCCAATGGCAAAGCCATTCGCTCCCAAACCCTAGGTGCGGATCGCGGTGGGCATGGCTATCGTTGGACTCCTGCGCCACAGGCCTCGTCGAGGCCAAGGCGCCCCCCAAGGAGTCCCCATGATTTTTCGACGCTGCATGCTGGCCGCCCTGGCCACCCTGCCTCTGGCCGCCTGGGCCGACTGGCCCGAACGCCCCATCACCATGGTCGTGCCGGCCGCAGCCGGTGGCACCACCGACATCGCGGCGCGCGTGCTGGCCGAGAAGATGGGCAAGGACCTGGGCACCTCCATCGTCGTCGAGAACAAGGGCGGTGGCGGCGGCAGCATCGGCACGGCGCAGGTCGCGCGCGCCAAGCCCGACGGCTACACGCTGCTGATGGGCAACATCGGCCCCATCGCCATCAACTTCAGCCTGTACAAGCAGCTCAGCTACAAGGAAAGCGACCTGCGCGGCATCACCAACGTGATCTCGGTGCCCAACATCCTGGTGGTCCATGCCGACTCGCCCGTGCGCAGCGTGAAGGAGCTGGTCAGCCTGGCCAAGACACGCCGGCTCAACGTGTCCACCTCGGGCGTGGGCCAGTCGCCGCACATGTCCTCGGAAATGTTCCGACAGAAGGCCGGCATCGACGTGACCCTGGTGCCCTTCCCCGGCGCGGCGCCGGCCGTGACGGCGCTGCTGGGCCAGCAGGTGGACTTCATGATCGACAACCTGCCCAGCTCCATGCCGCACATCAAGTCGGGCAAGTTCCGCGCGCTGGCCATCACCAGTAGCACGCGCTCGGCGCAGCTGCCCGACGTGCCCACCATGACCGAGGCCGGCGTGCCCATGCAGGTGACGGCCTGGTTCGGCCTGCTGGCGCCGGCCGGCACACCCGACGCGCTGGTCGAGCGCCTGCAGCAATCGGCACGCAAGGCCATGCAGACGCCCGAGGTGCGCCAGCGCTTTGCCGATCTGGGCGGCGTGCCCGGCGGCGAGACGCCGGCCGAGTACGACACCTTCATCGCCCAGGAGCGCAAGAGCTGGGCGCAGATCGTCAAGGCCGCGGGCCTGTCGCTCGAATAGCCATGACCATGCACCCAGACATCGAACACCTGCTGGCCCAGCCCTTTGGCTCGCTGCCCGAACTGATAGAGCGCCAGGCCGCGCACCGACCCGGCCACACCGCCCTGGTCCTGGAGGATCAGCGCCTGGACTACGCCGCCCTGCGCGCGGGCATGCACCGTGTGGCGCGCAGCCTGCAGCGCGACGGCCTGAAGCCCGGCGACGTGGTGGCCATCTGTGCCGGCACCTCGGTCGAATATGTACTGGCCTACCTGGGCGCGCTGCGCGCCGGCGTGGCCGTGGCGCCGCTGGCCCCGTCGGCCACGGCCGCACACCTGAGCGCCATGCTGGACAACTGCGGCGCGCACCTGGTGCTGCGCGACCGTGAGGTGGCCACGCAATGGCCCCTGCACGCGGGCGCCGCGCTGCGCTGCGTGGCGCTGGACGACGCGCCCGAAGCGGGCGAGCCCTGGTCGCAATGGCTGGCCCGGGGCGACAGCGCGCCGGCACCGATAGCGCCCGCCCCCGACTGGCCGTTCAACGTGATCTATTCCTCGGGCACCACGGGCGTTCCCAAGGGCATCGTGCAGTCCTGGGCCATGCGCTGGGCCCATGTACGGCGCGCGGTCACCAACGGCTATGGGCCCGATGCAGTCTCGCTGTGCGCCACACCGCTGTATTCCAACACCACGCTGGTGGCGGCCCTGCCCACGCTGGCCCTGGGCGGCACGCTGGTGCTGATGCGCAAGTTCGATGCCGCGCATTACCTGCAGCTGGCCCAGCAGCACGGCGCCACCCATACCATGCTGGTGCCGGTGCAGTACCAGCGCCTGATGGCCTGCGCGGCCTTCGACGGCACCGACCTGGGCCGGCTGCAGCACAAGTTCTGCACCAGCGCGCCCTTCAGCGCCGCGCTCAAGGCCGAGGTGCTGCGGCGCTGGCCGGGCCGGCTCATCGAGTACTACGGAATGACCGAGGGCGGCGTGCGCTGCGAGCTGCACTGCCATGATTTCCCCCACAAGCTGCACACCGTGGGCCGCCCCGGCGAGGGTGCCGACATCCGCTTCATCGACGAGCAGGGGCGCGAGCTGCCCGCCGGCGAGCAGGGCGAGATCGTGGGCCGCTCGGCCGGGATGATGAGCGGCTATTACCGCTTGCCCGAGAAAACGGCCGACGCTGAATGGTTCGACGCCCAGGGCCAGCGCTACATCCGCAGCGGCGATGTGGGCCGGCTGGATGCGGACGGCTTCATCGTGCTGGGTGACCGCAAGAAGGACATGATCATCACGGGCGGCTTCAACGTCTATCCCAGCGACATCGAGGGCGTGCTGTGCCAGCACCCCGAGGTGGCCGAGTGCGCCGTGGTGGGCGTGCCTTCCGAGCAGTGGGGCGAGACCCCCGTGGCCTACGTGGTGGCGCGCCCCGGCATGCAGCCCGCCGCCGGGGCGCTGCGCGAATGGCTCAACACCCGCGTGGGCAAGACCCAGCGTGTGGCCGATCTGCGGCTGGCCGAGCGCCTGCCGCGCAGCGAGATCGGCAAGGTGCTCAAACGTGAGTTGCGCGAGCAGTACCTGCAGGCCACGCCGGTCGCCGACTGATTTTCCCCAACCCCGCTCAGGAGACTGCCATGTCCTTGCCCCCCTCCTCGCGGCTGCGCCGCGCCGTGCTTGCCAGCCTGGCCCTGGGCGCCAGCGCCCTGCTGGCCCCTGCCGCCCATGCGGCGGATGCCTGGCCCGCCAAGCCGATCCAGCTCGTGATCCCCTACCCGCCCGGCGGCAGCGCCGACCTGCTGGGCCGGCCGCTGGCCGTGCAGCTGCAGCAGCAGCTGGGGCAGACGGTGGTACTGGAATACAAACCGGGCGCCGGCGGCACACTGGCGTCGCAGTATGTGGCACGCGCCAAGCCCGACGGCTACACGGTGCTCATGGTGCTGGCCGCGCATGCCATCAACGACAGCCTCTACCCGAAACTGCCCTACGACACGCGCAGGGACTTCGCGCCCGTGTCACTGGTCGCCAACCTGCCCATGGTCGTGGCGGCCAGCGCCAAGCTGCCCGCCAGGAACATCCAGGAGCTGATCCAGGCCGCCAAGGCCGCGCCGGGCAAGCTCACCTTCGGTTCGGCCGGCAACGGCAACACCGGGCACCTCGCGGCGGAATATTTCAGCAGCATCGCCGGGGTCAAGATGACGCATGTACCGTACAAGGGCAGCGCCGGCGTGGTCAACGCCATGCTGGCCGGCGACATCGACCTCACCTTCGACAGCATCTCCACCTCCATGCCGCACATCCGCGGCGGCCGCATGCACGCGCTGGCCGTCACCAGCCAGCAGCGCTCGGCGCTGGCGCCCGAGGTGGCGACGGTGCAGGAGCAGGGCATTGCCGGCTTCGACGTGACGGGCTGGTACGCGCTGATCGCGCCGGCCGGCACGCCACCCGAGATCACCCAGCGCCTGAGCCGCGAGATCGCCACCGCCCTGCGCCAACCGCCGCTGCAGGCGCAACTGGCCGCCGGCGGCTACGAGCCCGTGGGCTCCACGCCCGAGGCGCTGCAGGCACATATCGAGCGCGAAATCACGCGCTGGGCCGCCGTGGTCAAGTCCACGGGCGCCAAGGTAGATTGACCCCCTGAGCCGCTGCGCGGCTTCCCCCGCTCTCGGCTTCGCCGGGCAGGGGGACGCAGCCAGCGCGGCGGGGCGGCCCTTGCGCGGCTGCCCGCGCCTGGGCCGTGCAGTGCCACGCGGGCCCACCATGAACCACTGACAATCCACGCCATGCAACACCAGTCCACTGCCCACGACAACATTCCCGCCAGCCCCTTCGCCGGCGAAGCCCCCGACATGTTCTTCGGCCTGCCCATGGCCATGGCACGCGCCATGGCGCTGCGCGGCGAGCGCATCGGCAACGACAGGGCGCAGGTGCGCATGGGTTTTCAGCCGGAACAGGCCAATAGCCGCGGCGAGGTGCATGGCGGCTCTATCGCCACGCTGCTGGACTGCACCCTGGCCGCGTCCGCGCGTGCACACGACCCTGCCACGTATGGCGTGGCCACGATTGACCTGACGCTGCACTATGTTGCAGCGGGTACCGGGGATTTGATCGCCACCGCACGTTGCGAGCGGCGCGGGCGCTCCATCAGTTTTGCGCGTGGTGAGGTGCATGCCGAGGATGGCACGCTGATTGCCATGGCCACCGGCAGCTTCAAGCTGGTGCCCCGCCAGCCCAAGCCTGCCGGGGCGTAGGCGAGGCGGGCGGTGGCGCGGCTCAGGTAGGCTGCACGCCTGCTGCCTGTAGCAGACGGCCCCAGATCGGGCCCTCTTGTGCCCACGCCTGGGCAAACTTTGCGGGCGTGTCGTCGTCCACGGGAATAAAGCCAGCGGCGATGATGCGCGCCATGCCTTCGCGGCTGGCCACTGCGCTGTTGGCGGCTTCGGCCCACTGGCGCGCCACGTCTGCCGGCAGACCCTTGGGCGCAGCGATGGCCAGCCAGCCGACGATGGACAGGGCGTCTTGCTTGAAGCCGGCTTCCGCAAAGGTGGGCGTATCGGGCAGCAGCGGTACGCGCCGTGGGCCAGTCACTGCCAGGGCGCGCAGCTTGCCGCTGTCAATATGCGCCTTGAGCGACAGCAGGCTGCCCATGCCGATCTTGACCTGCCCGCCCAGCAGATCGGCAACCATGGGCGCCTCGCCCCGGTACGCGACATGCGCCATGTCGGCGCCCGCCACCTCGCTGAGCGTGGAGCAGGCCAGTTGGCCGTGCGAGCCAATGCCGTAGGAGCCGTAAGACAGCTTGCCCTTGCTGGCCTTGATCCAGGCCATGAATTCCTGCATGTTCTGCGCCGGCACGTCGGCCGTCACCACCAGCGCGATGGGTGCCAGGCAAACCCGCACCAGCGGGGTCATGTCGGTCAACGGGTCGAACGGCATTTTCTTGAAGATGTACCGGTTGGACAGCATGGTGGAGGTGGTGCCCAGCAGCGCCGTCAAGCCGTCGGGTGCCGACTTGGCCACGGCTTCGCCGGCGATCACGCCGCCCCCGCCGGGCTTGTTGTCCACCACCACGGACTGGCCGAAGCGCTGCGCCATGCGCTCGCCCAGCACGCGCGTGATGACATCGGTGGCGCCGCCTGCGGCAAAGGGCACCACCACCCGCACCGGGCGTGTGGCAAAGCTGGTTGGTGCTTGCGCCAGTGCGGTCAGCGGGCCTGAGGCCGCAGCGCCTGCCGCCAGGGCCAGCAGCTGGCGCCGGTTGCAGTGCAAAGGGTGGGTGCCATGTGTCATTGCCTTGTCTCCTGGTTTTATGGGGGTGGTGAGGGCAGCGGCGTGGCGCCGTCAGTCCATGGAAATCTTGGCGGCCTCGGCCACGGCCTTCCAGTGGGCGGCGTCCTTCTCCACCACGGGTTTGAACTCGTCAGGCTGCGAGCCCACGGCAATCAACCCCATGTCGGTCAGGCGCTTGTGCAGCTCGGGCGACTTGACGATGGCCGCCACCTCGGCACCCAGCTTGTCCACGATGGCCTTGGGGGTGGCAGCAGGCACGAACATGCCGAACCAGCCGTTGGCCTCCAGGCCGGGGTAGCCGGACTCGGTCATGGTAGGCACCTGTGGCAGCGCGGGGTGGCGCTGGGAGCCGGTGACGGCCAGGATGTTGACCTTGTCCGACTTGATGTGCGGATAGGCCGCCGTGGCATCGACGAAGGCCAGCGTCAGCTGCCCGCCCAGCAGTGCCGCGACTTCCGGCCCCGAACCCTGGTAAGGGATGTGGGCGATGTCGATGCCGGCCTTCTGCTTGAAGCGCTCGCCGTTCATGTGCGACGAGGTGGCGTTGCCGTAGCTGCCGTAGTTCAGCGTGCCGGGCGCGGCCTTGGCCTTGTCCACGAACTGCTGCAGCGTGGTCACGCCCGTGCTGCGCGGCACCATCAGCAGGTCGGCCGACTTGGCAATCTGCGACACCGGCGCCAGGTCACCGAGCTTGTAGGGCACCTTCTTGTACAGCGCCGGGATCTGCACCACGGCGGTGATCCCCATCAGCACGGTGTAGCCGTCGCCAGGCGCCTTGGCCACGATGTCGTTGCCCAGCATGCCGCTTGCGCCGGGCTTGTTCTCCACCACCACGGGCTGACCCCAGCGCTGAGAAAGCTGCACGCCGATCAGGCGGGCAATGGTGTCGGTACCGCCGCCGGCCGGGTAAGGCACGATGACGCGAATGGGTTTGCTCGGGTACGGGTCCTGCGCCTGTACACCGCCAGCGCCGCAGGCGGCGGCCAACGCGATCAGGGGCAGCCATTGGGTCAGGGTCTTGCGCCGGGTGAATGCCATGGTGTTGTCTCCTTGGGTGGGTGTGATTCCGTGATGTGTTGCCGACGGCCCGTCAAAACTGGCGCGACCCGTCGGCGGGACGCCGAGCAAGGGCCGCCCCGCAGCGAGGGCGGTCCCCCTGGGGGGATGGCGCGAAGCGGCTCAGGGGGTCAAAGTGTTCTGGCGATGATTTCTTTCATGATCTCGTCGCTGCCGCCGTAGATGCGGCCGATGCGCGCGTCGGTCCAGGCGCGGCCCACCTGGTATTCGGTCATGTAGCCATAGCCGCCGTGCAGCTGCAGGAACTCGTCGAGCAGGCGGTTCTGCAGCGCCGTGGCGTTGAGCTTGACCATGGCGGCGCGCTCGGGGGTCAGCTTGCGCTCCATGTGCAGCTTCATGCATTCGTCCACGAAGGTGCGCAGCATGGTGGCCTGCGCCTTGGCCTCGGCCAGCTTGAAGCGCGTGTTCTGGAACTCGAACACGGTCTGGCCGAAGGCCTTGCGCTCGCGCGTGTAATCGATGGTCTTCTGCAGGAAGGACTCGATGCTGCTGGCTGCGCGCACCGCCACCACCAGGCGCTCCTGGGCCAGCTCCTGCATCAGGTACCTGAAGCCCATGTTTTCCTCGCCCAGCAGGTTGCCCACGGGCACCTTGACGTTGTCGAAGAACAGCTCGGAGGTGTCCTGCCCCATCAGGCCGATTTTTTCGAGCTTGCGGCCTTTGCTGAAACCCGGCGTGCCTTCTTCCACCACGATCAGCGACACGCCCTTGGCACCCAGATCGGGCGCGGTCTTGCAGACCACGATGACGATTTCGGAATTGATACCGTTGGTGATGAAAGTCTTGGCGCCGTTGATGATGTAGTGGTCGCCTTCGCGCTTGGCCGTGGTGCGCACGGACTTCAGGTCGCTGCCCGCGCCGGGCTCGGTCATGGCGATGGCGCCGATCATTTCACCGGCGGCCATTTTGGGCAGCCAGCGGTCGTGCTGCTCCTGGTTGCCGTAGGCGTAGATGTAGGGCGAGACGATGTCCGAGTGCAGCGGGAAACCCAGCGCCGTGGCGTTGGTGCGGCCCACTTCCTCGATCAGCACGGCAGCGTGGCCAAAGTCGCCGCCGCTGCCGTAGGGCTCGGGCAGCATGGTGTTGAGCAGCCCTTCACGGCCGGCCTTGCGCCACACTTCCTTGGGCACGATGCCGTTGCGTTCCCATTCGGCCAGGTGCGGCACGATTTCCTTGTCAAAGAAGTGGCGCACGGCGTCACGGAACTGTTCATGGTCTTCACGGAAAACGGTGCGCTGGATCAGGTCTTGCATGGTCGGGGTCTCAGGATAAAAGTTCAAAACAGGCCCCAGCGCTTTCTGAATAATCGCTGGCAGCCATGGTTTCAGGAGTCGCGCAGGGCAAAGCCCGCCTGCGGCTCGCCGCGAAAGCGCTCCTTGAGCTTGCGGCGCAGCAGCTTGCCGGTCTCCAGGCGCGGCAGGGCATCGACAAACACCACGCGCTGGGGCAGCTTCATGCGCGCCAGCACCTCGGCGGCCTGCTCGGCGATGGCGCGGGCCGTGGCCAGCGAGCCCTCGGCGCCCGGGCGCAGCACCACGGCCGCCAGCGGCACCTCGCCAAAGTCGGGATGGGGCACACCCACCACGGCCACCTCCTGCACACCGCAGTGGCGCGCCAGCGCGTTCTCGATCTCCTGCGGGTACAGGTTGACGCCGCCCGAGAGGATCAGGTCCGCCCGGCGGTCGCTCAGGAACAGGTAGCCCTCGGCATCCACATGGCCGATGTCGCCATAGGTGATCCAGCCGCGCTCGTTGATGGCCTGGCGGGTTTTCTCGGGATCGTTGAGGTAGCTGAACTGCCCGCCACCCGAGAAATACACCTGGCCGATCTCGCCCGCGGGCAGCTCCCGGCCGTCGTCATCCACGATGTGCAGCTGCCCCGTGGTGGGCCGACCCACCGAGCCGGGGCGCTGGCGCCACTCGGTCGAGTTGATCATCGTCGTGCCGCAGCCCTCGGAACCCGCGTAGTACTCCATCAGGATGTCGCCCCACCAGTCGAGCATGGCGCGCTTCACATCCACCGGACAGGGCGCTGCGGCATGGATGGCCACGCGGTGGCTGGACAGGTCGTAGCGCCGGCGTACCTCTTCGGGCAGTTTGAGCATGCGGACGAACATGGTGGGCACCCACTGGCTGTGGGTGACGCGGTAGCGCTCGATCAGCGCCAGCGCGGTTTCGGCGTCAAAACGCTCCATGACCACGGCCTGCCCGCCGAGCTCGAGCACGCGCAGCGTGTAGCGCAGCGGCGCAGCGTGGTACAGCGGCGCGGGCGACAGATAGACGGTGTGCTCGTCCATGCCCATGATGCGTCCCGTGGCAAGCGCTTCGGGGTCGGCCTGGCCGCGCAGCGCGGCGGGCCACAGGGGCTTGAGCACGCCCTTGGGCCGGCCCGTGGTGCCAGAGGAATACAGCAGGTCGCGGCCCAGCGGGCGGTCCGCAAAGTCTGCCGGCGGGCCTTGCAGGGCCTGCAGCGCGGCCGGCAGCGAAGGCGCCTGCGGCGTGGCTGCATCCACCGTCCAGCAAGGCAGAGGGTGGGCGGCCTGCAGTTCGGCGAGCTGGGGCAGGGTCTTGTGCGATGCCACCACCAGCCGCGCGCCGCAGTCTTGCACGATGTAGGCCACCTCGGCCGGCGTCAGGTGGGTGCTGAGCACGGCGGCATACAGGCCCGCCTGCCGGGCCGCCAGGGCCAAGGCCAGGATCTCGACGCGATTTTCCAGCACCACCGCGAAACGCTCGCCGGCCTGCAACCCCTGGGCATGGAGCCACTGCGCCATCTGCAAGGCACTGCGGGCCACCTCGCCAGCGGTGTAGCGTGCGCCGGTTTCGGCCATGACCAGCACCACCCGCTCGGGAGCCGTTGCCGCACGGCTGAAAAAACCCCCATGCCCCACCGCTACGCGGGTCGCCGCCCCCCGAGGAGGTGGCTTTTTGCCTTGGGGCTGCCCGGCGGCAAAAAAATCCTGCATGTCTGTCATCTGTTGTTCCTTGGCAGGCCGCCGCGGCGGAGAGGTCCACCAAAAAGCGAAATGCCTGTCTCACAAAAATGATTTGTTGACGGATTTTTTCAGGCCGCATGGGCAAAACGTACCGGGTAAACACGGTGTTTAGCACAAACTAACTCGCACAAAATCATTTTTAATGGATCATCAGTCTCATAAACACATGGAGTGAGCATGAAAAATCCCGTCATCGTCGATGCCATTCGCAGCCCCATGGCCCGGGCCAAGCCCGGTGGCGCACTGGCCCAGCTGCATCCCGTGGACCTGCTCTCCCAGGTGCTGGAGCAACTGGTTGCCCGCAACAAGATCGACCCCGGCCAGGTGGACGACGTGATCTGCGGCTGCGTCAGCCAGGCGGGCGAGCAGGCAGGCACGCCCGGGCGCCTGGCCTGGCTGGCCGCCGGCCTGCCTGCGCATGTGCCCTCGACCACCATCGACCGCAAGTGCGGCTCCAGCCAGCAGGCCGTGCACTTCGCGGCGCAGGCCATCATGGCCGGCACGCAGGACATCGTGATCGCCTGCGGCGTGGAATCGATGAGCCGCGTGCCCATGGGCAGCTCGCGCATGGGGCAGAACACCACCGGCCCGCGCTTCGACGCACGCTTCGCACCCGGCCTGGTGGGCCAGGGCGTATCGGCCGATCTGGTGGCCGCGAAGTGGGGGCTGTCGCGCACCGATCTGGACACCTACGCCGCATGCTCGCACCAGCGTGCCCATGCCGCGCAGTCGGGCGGTGGTTTTGCCCGCGAGATCGTGGGCATCGATACGCCTGCCGGCCGCGTCATGGCCGATGAAACCATCCGCCCCGGCACCACGGTGGAAAAGCTGGCCGGCCTGAAGGCCGTGTTCCAGAGCGAGGAGCTGTCGGCGCGCTTCCCGCAGATCCAGTGGGCCACCACGGCCGGCAACGCCTCGCAGATGACCGACGGCGCCAGCGCCATGCTCATCATGAACGAGGAGCGCGCGCTGCAGCTGGGTCTGCGCCCCCGCGCGCGCTTTGTCGCCTTTGACGTGGTGGGCGACGACCCGCTGTACATGCTCACCGCCCCCATCCCCGCCACCCAGCGCGTGCTGGCCAAGGCCGGCATGCAGCTGGACGACATCCACCACTACGAGATCAACGAGGCCTTTGCCTCGGTGCCCATGGCCTGGCAAAAAGAGCTGAAGGCCGACGGCGAGCGCCTGAACCCGCGCGGCGGCGCCATCGCCCTGGGCCACCCGCTGGGCGCCTCGGGCATCCGCCTCATGACCACCATGCTGCACGCCCTGGAAGACAGCGGCCAGCGCTACGGCCTGCAGTCCATGTGCGAAGCCGGCGGCATGGCCAACGCCACGATCATCGAGCGCTTGTAACTCCCAATTCAATAGCATTCGGCGCTTTCTGGAAAAGCGCTAAAGCCCAAAAAGGAAAGCAACATGAAACTGACACAAGGAATGACCGCCCTCGTCACCGGCGGCGTCTCGGGCCTGGGCGAGGCCTCGGCCATCGCGCTGCTGGAGCGCGGCCTGAACGTGGTGGCCGTGGACCTGAACGACGAGCGCGGTGCGGCCATGGAACAAAAGTACGCCGGCCGCCTGCGCTATGTGAAGGCCGACGTGTCCGACGCCGAGCAGATGGCCCAGGCCGTCGCCGCGGCCGAGGCGTTTGGCAACTTCCGCGCGCTGGTGCATTGCGCCGGCATCGGCGGGCCGGTGCGCCTGATCGAGAAGGACGGCAGCCCCGGCTCGCTGGAAAAATACACCAACATCATCCGCGTGAACCAGATCGGCAGCTTCAACACGCTGCGCCTGGCGGCCGTCGCCATGGCCAAGAACGAGCCGATCGATGGCGAGCGCGGCGTGTGCGTGCTCACCGCGTCGGTGGCGGGCTATGAGGGGCAGATCGGCCAGATTCCCTACGCCTCCTCCAAGGCCGGCGTGATCGGCATGACCATCGTGGCCGCACGCGACCTGGCCTCCAAGCTGATCCGCGTGTGCACCATCGCCCCGGGCCTGTTCGACACGCCCATCCTGGCCAAGCTGCCCGAGGCCGTGCGCCAGTCGCTGGGCGCTTCGGTGCCCAACCCGGCCCGCCTGGGCCACCCCAGCGAATACGCGATGACCGCGCTGCACATCCTGGAGAACCCCATGCTCAATGGCGAAACCATCCGCCTGGATGGGGCCATTCGCATGCAACCTAGATAACACCCCCCTGAGCGGCTACGCCGCTTCCCCCCGCTCTCGCATTGCTGCGCAATGCGGGCAGGGGGACGCCACCAGCGCGGCGGGGCGGCCCTTGCGCGGTGGCCCTGGCTGGGGTTGCGCCAGTTTCATGGGTCGAGAGTCCTGCAACGCGGCGAATCACTGAAAGGATTTTTATGAGTTCCACGGTACTGGTCGAAGTGCGCGGCAACGTGCTGGTCATGACGCTGAGCAACCCCGAGGCGCGCAACGCCGCGACGCTGGAGATGGCCGAGGCCATGGCGGCGGCGCTGGACGAGCTGGACCGCAACCCCGCGCTGCAGGTGGGCGTCATCACCGGCGCGGGCGGCACGTTCTGCGCAGGCATGGACCTGAAGGGCTTTTTGCAGGGCAAGCGCCCCAGCCTGCCGGGCCGGGGGTTCCTGGGGCTCACGCAACAGCCGCCGCGCAAGCCGCTGATCGCCGCCGTGGAGGGCTATGCCCTGGCCGGAGGCTTTGAAACCGTGCTGGCCTGCGACCTGATCGTGGCCGCCAAGACGGCCAAGTTCGGCCTTCCCGAGGTCAAGCGCGGCCTGGCCGCCGCCGCGGGCGGGCTGCTGCGCCTGCCCAAGCGCCTGCCCTACCACGTGGCCATGGAAGCCATCCTCACCGGCGACATGTTCAGCGCCGAGCGTGCCCAGGCCCATGGCCTGGTCAACCGCCTGGTCGAGCCTGGCCAGGCGCTGGACGCTGCCCTGGAACTGGCCCAGGCCGTGGCCGCCAACGGCCCGCTGGCGCTGATTGCCAGCAAGCGTGTGGCGCAGGAATCGGCCGACTGGCCGCAGGCCGAGATGTTCGAGCGCCAGGCCGTCATCACCGCACCGGTGTTCGCCTCGCTGGACGCGCGCGAGGGCGCCGCGGCCTTCGCCGAGAAGCGCGCGCCGGTCTGGAAGGGTGTTTGATGGGAAAAGAGGCGTTGCCGCCCGTCCATCCAGCGCAAATAGCTGGCTAATTCATAGCGAAAAGGCGGCCGCAGTGCCGCCAGGCCCCAAGGAGACAAGACCATGCCAATCCCCCATCGCTGCCACGCGCTGCGCCTGGCAGGCGCCAGCGCCCTGCTGGGCCTGGCCGCCCTGGGTGCATCCCAGCCCGCACGGGCCGACACCACCTGGCCCACGCGCCCCATCACCTTCGTCGTACCCGGTGCGGCGGGCGGAACCACCGACACGCCCGTGCGCTTCATGGCGCAAAAGCTCAGCGAGCGGCTGGGCCAGCCCATCGTGGTGGACAACAAGCCCGGCGCGGGTGGCTCGCTGGGCAGCAGCCTCGTGGCGCGCGCTCCTGCGGACGGCTACACCGTGCTGGTGGGCAACACCGGCTCCAACGCCATCAACTACACCGCCTACCAGAAGCTCCCCTACAAGGCCGAGGATTTCATCGCGCTGACCGACATGATCTCGTTCGCCAACGTGCTGGTCGTGCCGGTGAAGTCGCCCATCAAGAGCCTGAAGGAACTCGTCGCCGCCGCCAAGCGCGAGCCGGGCAAGCTGGCGTTTTCGTCCGCGGGCGTGGGCCAGACCACGCACCTGATGGGCGAACTGCTGCGCCAGAGCGCGGGGGTGGACGTGGTCCATATCCCCTACAAGGGCTCCGCGCCCGCCACCCTGGCCATCGTGGCGGGCGAGACCCAGTTCATGTTCGACAACCTCACGGGGTCGCTGGGCCACGTCAAGGACGGCAAGCTGCGCGCCCTGGCCGTGACCGGCGCCACGCGCGAGCCCGAGCTGCCCGACGTGCCCACCATGACCGAGCTGGGCATGAAGGACTTCGACAAGGTCGGCTGGATGGGCTTCTTCCTGCCCGCCAAGACGCCGCCGGCCGTCGCCAAGAAACTCACCGACAACCTCATCGCCGTGCTGCAGGACCCGGCCGTGGTCAAGCGTTACCGCGAACTCGGCGGCCGGCCCGGCGGCATGGCGAGCGAGCCGTTCGCGCAGATGGTAGAGCGTGACCGCCAGGACTGGGGCGAGCTGATCCGCAGCCAGAAACTGCAGCTCGATTGAGCGACCAGCGGGCAGGCGCCGCCGACGCGGACGCAGGAAATGGTTTTGACGTCAAGCAACGACAGGAGACAAACACCATGCCACATCCGATGAGCCGACGCGCCGCCCTGGGCGTGCTGGGCTGCGGCCTTGCCGGCAGTGCCCTGGCGCAGGCCGGCGCCGACGCCGCAGCTGCGTTCCCGGCCAAGCCGATCCGCCTGATCGTGCCGTTCCCCGCTGGCGGCGCGACCGACACCCTGGCGCGCCACCTGGCCAAGGGGCTGCAGCAAAGCTGGGGCCAGCCGGTCATTGTCGAAAACAAGCCCGGCGCCGGCGGCATCCTGGGCACCAAGACGGTCATCGGCTCGGCCCCCGACGGCCATACCCTGCTGGTGCATCTGGCTTCGGTGCTGCAGCAGCCCCACCTGCGCCCCAGCAAGCCCTACACCATGGCCGAGCTGGCCCCCATCACCAACCTGGTGCGCGCGCAGTTGACGCTGGCGGTGCAAAAAGACCTGGGCGTGCATACGCTGGACGAGTTCATCGCCCTGGTGCGCAAGAACCCCGGCAAATACAGCCTGGGCAACTACGGCCCCGGCACCACGCCGCACCTGCAGGGCTTGATGTTCGCCCGCCAGGCCAATCTGGACATCACGCCGGTGGCCTTCCAGGGCGGAGCGCCGCTGCTGGTGGCGCTCAAGGGCAACCATGTATCCGCCGGCCTATTGGACGTGGCAGCCCTGCGCACGCTGGGCGACAACGCCAAGCTTCTGGCCATCACCGGTCCCAAGCGCTGGCCCAGCCTGCCGGACGTGCCGACCTTTGTGGAAAAGGGCTACCACTCGCTGGATGCCGAAGGCTGGATCGGCCTGTTCGCCCCGGCGGGGACGCCCGAGGCCATCCAGCAAAAGCTCAACCGCGAAGTGGTGCGGCTGCTGCGCTCGCCCGAAATCACCACGGCCATGCAAGGCCTGGACATGGAGATCGTGGGCAACGAGCTGCAGGCCTACCGCCGCCAGGTGCAAGGCGACGACGCGCTGTACGCCCGCATCATTCAGGAAACCGGCGTCCGGCTGGACTGACGAGCTGAGCGACGCCCTATGCCCATCTACCTGACCCAGGGCCTGCACCGCGCGCTGCAGCAGCACCCGCAGCGCACCGCCACCCTGTGCGGCGCGCGCCGCCAGGACTGGCGCACGCTGGTCAGCCGCGTGGCGCGGCTGGCCGCCGTGCTGCGCGCCCAGGGCGTGCAGCCGGGCGAGCGTGTGGCCCTGCTGGCGCACAACAGCGACCATTGCGTCGAGGCCTTCCTCGCCACCTGGTGGGCGGGCGGCGTGGTCTGTCCGCTGAACACCCGCTGGAGCCGCGCCGAGATGCAGCACGCGCTGCAGGACGTACAGCCCCGGCTGCTGCTGGCCGACACCGCCCTGCTGCCCGGCGCACCGGCGTTGCCCGAACCCATCCCGACGCTGCTGCTGGGGACGAACACCGATCCGGCCAACGCGAACATCGCCTGCACCGAGGCGCTGCTGGCCGCCGCCCAGCCGCTGGAAGACTGCCGCCAGGGCGGCGACGCGCTGGCCATCGTGCTGTTCACCGGCGGTACCACCGGCTTTCCCAAGGGCGTGATGCTCTCGCACGCCAACCTGTGGTCGGCCAGCGTGGCGCGGCAGGCGCAGCTGCCCAGCACCGGTACCTCGCTGCTGGCCACGCCGCTGTTCCATGTGGCCGGCCTGGGCCGGCTGGTGGGGCAGATCGTGCAGGGCAGCACCTGCGTGATCGAAACCCAGTTCCGCCCCGCGCAGGTGCTGCAGGCGATCGCCGAGCATGGGGTCAGCGAGATCATGCTGGTGCCCAGCATGCTGCAGATGCTGCTGGACGCGCCGGACTTTGACGCCGCCCGCCTGCCCTCGCTCCAGCGCATCGTCCACGGCGCCGCGCCCATGCCGCAGCCGCTGCTGCTGCGCGCCATGCAGGCGCTGCCGCAGGTCGAATTTGCCGCCGCCTACGGCATGACCGAAACCGCCGCCAGCGCCAGCCTGAACGGCCCTTACACGCTGGCCAACCATGGCGCGCACCTGGCGCACCTGACCTCGGTGGGCCGCGCCGGCTGGGGCAGCGAGCTGCGCATCGCCGGGCCGGATGGGCAGGTTCTTCCTGTGGGCGCAGTGGGCGAAATCTGCGTGCGCGGCCCCAGCGTGATGCAGGGCTACTGGCGCCAGCCCGAGGCCACGGCCCAGGTGCTCCAGGATGGCTGGATGCACACCGGCGACGGCGGCTGGATGGACGAGGCCGGCCATGTGTACCTGGTCGATCGCCTCAAGGACATGATCATCAGCGGCGGCGAGAACGTGTACTCGCTGGAGGTCGAGTCCGCGCTGATGCGCCACCCCGCCGTGGCCCTGTGCGGCGTCGTCGGCGTGCCGGATGCGCAATGGGGCGAGGCGGTGCACGCCGCCGTGGTGCTGCGCCCCGAACACACAGCCACCCCCGAGGCGCTGCGCGAACATGCCAGGGCGCAGCTGTCGGGCTTCAAATGCCCGCGCGTGGTGCATGTGCTGGACGCGCTGCCGCTGTCGCCCACCGGCAAGATTTTGAAGAACCGTTTGCGCGAGCAGCTTGCCCGCCTTGCGCCAGACCGCAACCCCTAAATTCCAGGAGCCCCCATGCGCCCTATGCAGCGTGCCGTCCATGTCGTCGGTGTCGGCATGATCCCCTTCACCAAGCCCGGTGCCAGCGAACCCTACCCCGTGATGGGCGCGCGCGCCGCCCAGCTTGCGCTGCAGGACGCGGGCGTGGATTACGCCGAGGTGCAGCAGGCCTATGTCGGCTATGTCTATGGCGACTCGACCGCGGGCCAGGCGGCGATCTACGGCGTGGGCCTGAGCGGCATCCCGGTGTTCAACGTCAACAACAACTGCGCCACCGGTTCCAGCGCCCTGTACCTGGCGCGCCAGGCGGTGGAAAGCGGCATGGTGGAATGCGCCATCGCGCTGGGTTTTGAGCAGATGCAGCCCGGGGCCCTCAAGGGCGCCTGGGACGACCGTCCCTCTCCCATGGTGCGCTTTGCCGAGACCATGGTCGCGCACCAGGGGCTGGATGCGGCAGCGCCGCGCGCGGCGCAGTTCTTCGGCGGCGCGGGGCTGGACTACATGAAGCAGTACGGCATCCGTGCCGACACCTTCGGCCGCATCTCGGTCAAGGCGCGCCAGCATGCGGCGCGCAACCCGCTGGCGGTGTTCCGCCAGACGCTGACGCTCGAAGAGGTCATGGCCTCGCCCCAGGTGTTCGGCCCGCTGACGCGCTACCAATGCTGCCCGCCCACCTGCGGCGCGGCAGCGGCCGTGCTGTGCTCGGCCGACTTTGCCAAAAAGCACGGCCTGGACCAGCGCGTGACCATCGCCGCCCAGGCCATGACCACGGACACCGCCAGCACCTTCGACAGCGATGACATGCGCCGCGTGGTCGGCTACGACATGTCGGCCGCAGCGGCGCGCCAGGTGTACGAATCTGCCGGCGTCGGCCCCGAGGACGTGCAGGTGGTCGAGCTGCACGACTGCTTCACGGCCAACGAGCTGATCACCTACGAAGCCCTGGGCCTGGCCCCCGAGGGCGGGGCCGAGAAATTCATCCTCGACGGCGACAACACCTACGGCGGGCGCGTGGTCACCAACCCCTCGGGCGGCCTGCTGTCCAAGGGCCACCCGCTGGGCGCCACGGGCCTGGCGCAATGCGCCGAGCTGACCTGGCAGCTGCGCGGCCAGGCGGGAGAGCGCCAGGTCGAGGGCGCACGCCTGGCGCTGCAGCACAACCTGGGACTGGGCGGCGCCTGCGTGGTCACGCTGTACCAGGCGGCTTGATACGGCGGAGCACAGCATGAGCGCATTGCACACCGGCGCCACAGTGGCCGAAACCTTCCGATCGGCGCTGCGGTCCTTCCCCGAACGCGTGGCGCTGGTGCTGCCCGACGGCAGCCACTGGACCTACGCCGAGCTGCAGCGGCGCGTCCAAGCCATGGCGCGCTACCTGCGCGCGCGCGGGCTCACGCACCAGGACGGCCTGGCGGTGCTGACCAGCAACCAGCCCGAGGCCTTGGTGGTCATCATCGCCTGCGCCTGGCTGGGCCTGCGCCAGACCTCGCTGCACCCCCTGAGTGCGCTCGATGACCAGGCCTTCGTGCTGCAGGATGCGGGCATCAGCACGCTGGTGGTGGGCGCGCAGCATGTGGAGCGCGGCCAGGCACTCCAGGAGCGCGGCGTGGTGCCCCAGGTGCTGGGGCTGGGCCCGTCGGCGCTGGGCGAGGACGCCATCGCCGCCAGCCTGGCCTTCGACGGCGGTGAGCTGCCCATCGCCGCACGGCCCGAGGACATCTACCGTGTCACCTACACCGGCGGCACCACCGGTCGTCCCAAGGGCGTGGTCCACCGCAGCCGCACCACGCTGACCATGCTGCTGCAGCAACTCGCCGGCTGGGAATGGCCCGAGGCGCTGCGCGTGCTGGTCGCCACACCGATCTCGCACGCCGGTGGTTCGCTGGTGCTGCCCACGCTGCTGCGCGGGGGCACGCTGGTGCTGCTGGACAAATACGCGCCCGATGCGTTCTTGCAGGCCGTGCAGCAGCACCGCATCACCGCCACCTTTCTGGTGCCCACGCAGATCTATGGCCTGCTGGACCACCCTGGCCTGGACCAATGGGACCGCTCCAGCCTGCAGTACGTGCTGTATGGCGCCTCGCCCATGGCGCCGGCGCGGCTGGCCGAGGCGCTGCAGCGCTTCGGGCCCATCTTTGGCCAGCTCTACGGCCAGGCCGAAGCGCCGATGACCATTAGCTATCTGCGCAAGGACGCGCACGACCTGGCGCGCCCCGAGCGGCTGCAGTCCTGCGGCCAGGCCTTGCCGGGTAACCAGGTGCGGCTGCTGGATGCGCAAGGCCAGGAGGTGGCCGCCGGCGAGGTGGGCGAGCTGTGCGTGCGCAGCCCCTTGGTCATGGAGGGCTACCTGAACCGCCCCGACGCCACGGAAGAAGCCTTTGCCGGCGACTGGCTGCACACCGGCGACATGGCGCGCCGCGACGCCGATGGTTACCTGTACCTAGTGGATCGCGCCAAGGACATGGTCATCACCGGCGGCTTCAACGTCTATTCCAGCGAGGTCGAGGCCTGCCTGGCCCTGCATCCGGCCGTGGCGCAATCCGCCGTCATCGGCGTGCCCGATGCCAAATGGGGCGAGGCGGTCGTGGCCCTGGTGGTGCTCAAGCCCGGCGCCAGCGCCGGGCCCCAGGCGCTGATGGACTTCGTGCACGCGCACAAGGGCGCGCTGCACACGCCCAAGCAGCTGTGGCTGGAGCCAGCGCTGCCCGTGACCCCGCTGGGCAAGATCGACAAGAAAGCCTTGCGCGCCCGCTTCTGGGACGGGCAGGCGCGGCAGGTGGGCTAACGAGGCGACCGCCATGAACACCGCTTTCGAAGCATCGCAGGCCATCGCCCTGCCCCATTGGCCCAGGGGCGTGCCGCACGAGCTGCGCGTGCCGCGTGTCACGCTCGATGACTACCTGGAGGTGGCAGCCCGCCGCACCCCGGACAAGCCGGCCATCCTGTTTGGCGGCGCCTGCATCCGCTACGCCGAGCTGTGGGCGCAGGTGCAGGCGCTGGCCGGCTACCTGCAGCAGCGCCTGGGCGTGCAGGCGGGCGACCGGGTGCTGCTGCAAAGCCAGAACTGCCCGCAGTTCACCATCGCCAGCTACGCCATCTTCCGCGCCGGCGCGGTGCTGGTGCCGGTGAGCGCCATGACCACGGCCACCGAGCTGCGCTACTACGCCGGCGACAGCGGCGCGCGCGTGGCCATCGTGGCGCAGGAGCTGCTGGCCAGCGTGCGGCCCTGCATGGCCGAGGGGCTGCTGGACGCGGCCCTGGTCCACGCCTATAGCGACCTGCTGCCCGCCCACCCCGACGAGGGGCTGCCCGAGGTCGTGACCGCGCCGCGCGCGCCACTGCCCGGCGGCAACTACCACGGTTTTCAGGCCGCGCTGGAGCAGGCCCTGGCGCCCGCGCCGCGCAGCGCCGGGCCCGACGACCTGGCCGTGCTGCCCTACACCTCGGGCACCACGGGCCATCCCAAGGGCTGCATGCACACGCACGCCACCATGCTGGCCCCGGTGGTGGCCGGCCAGCAATGGCGCGGCACCCATGCCGACATGGTGAGCCTGGCCGTGGCGCCCATGTTCCACATGCTGGGCATGCAAGCCGGCATGAACGCGCCCATGGTCACCGGGGCCACCGTGGTGATGCTGCCGCGCTGGGACGCCTTGCAGGCCGCGCGCCTGATCGCACGCCACCGGGTCAGCGTCTGGTCGGCCCCGCCCAGCATGGTCATCGACCTGTTCGCCCAGGCCGACGCGCACCAGATCGACGTCGCGAGCCTTACGCTGCTGGGCGGCGGCGGCGCCGCCATGCCCGAGGCCGTGTCCACCATGCTGGCCGAGCGCTTCGGCCTGACTTACAACGAGGCCTACGGCCTGACCGAGACCGCCGCCTTCCTGCACGCCAACCCCGTGCAGCATGGCAAGCGCCAGTGCCTTGGCATGGCCACGCAGGGCGTGCATTCGATCATCGTCGACCCCGAGACCCTGCAGGAGCTGCCTCAGGGCGAGGTCGGCGAGCTGGTCACCAGTGGGCTGCAGGTCATGCGCGGCTACTGGCGCAACGAGGCGGCCGACCGCGCTGCGTTCTTCGAGCGCGATGGCCGGCGCTACTTCCGCACCGGCGACCTGGCCTATGTGGACGAGGAAGGCTTCTTCTTTATGCGCGACCGCCTGAAACGCATGATCAACGCCTCGGGCTACAAGGTCTGGCCGGCCGAGGTCGAGACCATGCTCTACGGTCATCCGGCCGTGCGGGAGGCCTGCGTGATCGGCGTGGCCGACGCGCGACGCGGCGAGACCGTCAAGGCCGTGGTGGTGCGCAAGTCCGGTGTTGCCCTGAGCGAAGACGCACTCATCGAATGGTGTCGGGCGCAGATGGCGGCCTACAAGGTGCCGCGCCTGGTCAGCTTCGTCGATCAATTACCCAAGTCTGCAACCGGAAAAATCCAGTGGCGCCAGCTGCAAGAGGCGGCGCAGAAAGAACCCAACCATGTCTGACATTTCCTCCTTCACCGGCCGCCACGTCTTTGTCGCCGGCGGCACCAGCGGCATCAATCTGGGCATCGCCCAGGCGTTCGCACGCGCCGGCGCCCATGTCACCGTCATGAGCCGCTCACCCGACAAGGTACAGCAGGCGGCCGAAGGGCTGCGCGCGCTGGGCGCCCAGGCGCTGGGCATCAGCGCCGACGTGCGCGACCCCGCCGCGGTCGACGCCGCGCTGCGCCAGGCGCATGCGCAGTTTGGCGAGATCGACGTGCTGATCTCCGGCGCGGCGGGCAACTTCATCGCACCGGCGGCCGATCTGTCGCCCAATGGCTTCAAGACGGTGATCGACATCGACCTGAATGGCACTTTCCACGTGCTGCGCCTGGCCTACCCACTGCTCAGGAAGCCGGGCGCCAGCGTCATCAGCATCTCGGCGCCGCAGGGCGTCAACCCCACCATGTACCAGGTCCATGCCTGCGCCGCCAAGGCCGGCATCGACATGATGACGCGCGTGCTGGCCATGGAATGGGGCGAGGTGGGCGTGCGTGTGAACGCCATCGCCCCCGGCCCGATTGGCGACACCGAGGGCATGCGGCGCCTGGCACCATCGCCCGAGGCGCTGGCCAATGCAGTGGCCAGCGTGCCGCTGCAGCGCATGGGCACGCTGGAAGATATTGCCAACATGGCGCTGTTCCTGTCGTCACCACAGGCGGGCTACGTGACGGGTGCGGTGATTCCCGTGGATGGCGGCTCGTCGCTGCGCGGCGGGCGCGACATGCGCGCCTCTTACGTGCCCCGGAGCGCGGCATGAGCAAGACCTACGAACGCATCGTTTTCGGCGTGCAGGACGGCGTGGCCACGCTGACCTTGAGCAACCCCGACAAGCGCAACGCCTTCGACCCCGCCATGCGCGTGGAGATGGCCGAGGTGGTGCGCCAGGTGCAGGCCGACCCTGCCATCCGCGCGCTGGTGCTGACGGGCGCGGGCGCGCATTTCTGCTCGGGCGGGGACCTGGGCAACATCGCGGCCAGCGGGCTGGACAACGGCGGCTGGCGCCGGCGCCTCACCAGCCTGCACGACTGGCTCAAGGACCTGATGCTGCTGGACAAGCCGGTGGTCGCCGCCGTGGACGGCGCGGCCTATGGCGCGGGCTTCAGCCTGGCGCTGGCGGCGGACTTCATCATCGCCAGCACGCGCGCGCGCTTTGCCATGTCGTTCATCCGCGTCGGCGTGGTGCCGGACTGCGCGGCGTTCTACACCCTGCCGCGCGTGGTCGGCGTGCAGCGTGCGCGCGAGCTGATGCTGTCGGGCCGCGAGGTCTCGGCCGAGGAGGCGCTGCGGCTGGGCATTGCCACCGAGCTGGTCGAGCCCGGCGCGCTGCAAGGCCGCGCCCAGGACATCGCGCGCAGCTTCGTGGGCGCATCGCCCGTGGCGCTGAGCCTCATCAAGCGCTCGCTCGCGCTGGCCGCCAGCGACCTGCCCTCGCTGCTGGAGCAGGAGGCCAACGCCCAGGCCCTGGCCATGGGCACGCCCGAGCACCGGGACGCTGTGCGTTGCTTCCTGGAGAAAAGGCCAATGCCCTTCCAGTGGCCGCAGGCCTGATGTGGAAACAGGCGAAAATCTCTGGTTTTTTGAGCTTTTGAGGTCCATGTGAACGTGAACGCAGATCCGGACGGCAAACTGGTCAGCGCCCTGGTGCGTGGCGTTTCCATATTGCGGTGCTTTTCCAACAAATGCCAGGAACTCAGCGCCAAGGAGCTGATGGACCTGACCGGCCTGCCCAAGCCCACGCTGTTTCGCCTGACGGACACGCTGTGCGAGCTGGGTTTGCTGCGCTACTCGGAGCGCCTGTCCAAGTACGTGCCGGGCCTGGGTTTGCTGCAGCTGGCCTCGCCCGTGCTCACGCGCATGGCCCTGCGCCAGTTCGCCCGGCCGCACATGCAGGCGCTGGCCGACCTGACCGAGGGGCAGGTGCAGCTGGCCGTGGGCTACAGGCGCGAGCTGTGCCTGGTGGAGCTGGCCAACGGCATGGGCAACACGGTGTTCCGCCAGGAAATCGGCGTGTCCACATCGCTCTCGCGCACGGCCACGGGCCGTGCCTACCTGCTGGGCATGGCAGAGAACGATCGCCAGGCCTACCTGCAGGACCTGCAGCGCAAAGACCCGCAGCGCGCCGTCTGGCTGGAGCAGCGCCTGGCAGACGCACGCGACGACTTCGCCCGCCACGGCTTTTGCCGCAGCCATGGCGACCTGCACCGCGAGATCGAATCCATCGCCGTGCCCATGTCGCAGCCGCAAGACGGTGAACTCTGGGTGTTCGCGGTCTCGGTGCCGGTCTTCAGCCCCATATACACCCGGCTGGAGACAGACCTGGGACCGCGCCTGCGCACGCTGGTGCGTTCGGTGGAGAGCGTGCTCGGGGCATCGGGCCTGACCTGATGCGGCCCAAAGCAACACACAACACCAACCAAGGAGACACCGTGAAGGTACTGGACAGCGTACGCGTGCTGGAGATTGGCGGCCTGGGGCCGGGGCCATTTTGTGCGATGCACCTCGCCGACCTGGGGGCGGACGTGATCTCCGTGGTGCGCGAGACGAAGGGCCGCGAGACCACCGGCGCGCTGCTCAACCGTGGCAAGCGCTCGGTGTTCGCCGATCTCAAGACCGAGGAAGGCCGCCAGCTGGTGCTGGCGCTGGTGGCCGAGGCCGATGCGCTCATCGAAGGCATGCGCCCCGGCGTGATGGAGCGCCTGGGCCTGGGGCCCGAGGAGTGCCTGGCGGTCAACCCCCGCCTGGTGTATGGGCGCATGACCGGCTGGGGCCAGAGCGGGCCGCTGGCACCGCGCGCCGGGCACGACACCAACTACGCCGCCGTCAGCGGCGCGCTGTGGGGCTGCAGCCCGGCGGACGCGCGGCCCGTGTCGCCCTTCGCCGTGCTGGGCGACATCGGCGGCGGCGCCCTGTACCTGATGACGGGCCTGCTGTCGGGCATCGTGCAGGCGCGCGCCACGGGCCGCGGCACGGTGGTGGATGCCGCCATCGTGGACGGCGCAGCCCATATGCTGAACCTGAACCTGAGCGCGCGCCAGCGCGGCGTGGTGGCCGACGAGCGTGGCCACAGCATGTACGACAGCTCGCCCTTTTATGAGACCTATGTCTGCGCCGATGGCAAGCACATCACCCTGGGCGCGATCGAGCCGCAGTTTTACGCATTGCTGCTGGAGACGCTGGGTCTGCAGGGCGATGCCGATTTCGTCACCGGTCAGTGGGACAAGGCCGCCTGGCCACAGCGCCGCGCGCGCCTGGCGGCTTTGTTCCTCAGTCAGCCCTGCGCCCATTGGCAGGCGCTGCTGGAGCCCACCGACGTGTGCTTTGGCGCCGTACTCAGCCCGCCCGAAGCGGCAGAGCACCTGCACATGCGCGCGCGCGGGGTCTATGTCGAGCAAGGCGGCACGCTGCAGGCCGTGCCTGCGCCGCGTTTCGATGGGGCCGCATATGCGCCGGGTGAGGCATGCGCACCCGGCGCGCACACCCAACAGGTGCAGGCGCAACTGGCGGCACAAGGCGCCAGGGCCGTGTGGCGCAAGTGAGCCGGGCCACCGAGCAGGTGCGGCTGGGCGCGGTGCAGAAAAAAAGCCCACGGCGAACACCGTGGGCCATGGCTGCGCGCCGCGCCGGGCGCCTCAGTTCGAGATGTTCTTCTCTTTGATGATGCGTGACCACAGCGCCAGGTCGGCCTGCATCAGCCGGGCTGCGTCCTTGGGGCTGGAGCTTCGGGGCTCGACGTTCTGGGCGCGCATGGCCTGCACCAGCTCCGGCTTGGCCAATACGCGGGCCAAGGCTTTGGCCATCGTGGCAGTCTGCGCCTCGCTTATGCCCGCAGGGCCTGCCAGTACCACCCAGGGTACCCCGGCGACTTCCTTGAAGCTCTGTTCCTGGATGGTGGGTACGTCCGGCAGCGCAGGCATGCGCTGGGGGTAATTCACGGCGATGGCGCGCACCTTGTCGGACTTCAAATGGGGGGCGACGACGGTGGAGTCGGCGATGAGCACGCCGATGTGCCCGCCCAGCAGGTCGGCCATGGCCGGCGAGCCGCCCTTGTAGGGCACGGCCTGCATCTTCACGCCGGCCAGGCTGTTGAGCCACTCCATGGTCAGGTGCCCCGTGCTTCCCACGCCCATCGGGCCGTAGGTCATGCCCGGCTTGGCCTTGGCCACCTGCAGCAGATCCTGCAGCGAGCGCACATTTTCCAGGCCGGGCACCTGGGGGTTGATGACCACGAGGGTGAACTGTTCGTAGAGCAGGGAGATGGGCGTGATCTTGTCCAGGTCGGGGTTCTGGCCCGCGAGCACCTTGCCCAGCATGGTCATCGTCGGATACAGCACATAGGCGGGTTGCTGGGGTGCGCTGCGCTCCACTGCCTTGGCGGCCAGCATGCCCGAGGCGCCGGGCAGGTTCTCCACGATGAAGCTCTGCCCCAGTTCGCTCGACAGGGCGGGCGCGATCAGGCGTGCAAGGGTGTCGGTGGCACCACCGGCGGCGAAACCCACATACAACTTGCTCACCTCACTGCTGTAGGCGGGCAGTGTGCCCGCGGCAAGCACGGTGGCCGCGCCCAGCAGCAGGGCGCGGCGCGAGGGCAGGTGCATTTTCTTCAGTGCTCCAGGCATGGCGTTGTCTCCTTTGTCGTTGAAAAACGGGGTGCCGCTCAGGGGCTTGCGGGTCCTACGCGCTGCCGCGCGAGGCCAGCATGCTGCGTAGTCACTCCAGCAGTGCGAACTGCGGCAGCGCCAGCTCTTCGGATACGGGCTCGAAGAGGACCTTCACGCGCCTGCCGATGGCGGTATCCAGGCAGCCGTCGCCCTGGATGTTGGCCATGAGGCGCAGCCCCTCATCCAGCTCGACGATGGCCACCACGTAGGGCAGGCGCAACTTCATGAAGGCATTGGGTGCGCGGTGGTTGATGGTGTAGGTGTAGATGCGCCCCAGGCCGGAGACCGCGCGCCACTGCAAGGCCTCGGCCTCGCAATGGATGCAAAACGGCCGCGGGTAGAACTGCCACTGGCCGCAGGCACCGCAGTGCTGCATATGCAACTCCCCTTGGGCTGCGGCCTGCCAGTAGGGGCGGGTGAGGTCGGTGGGTTGCGGCAGGGGGCGTGCCGGTGCTTCGCTCATCTCAGACTCCCAGAATCATGGTGGTGTTGCATGAAAAGACCAGGCCGGGAGCGTGGCACAGCGCGAGCTCCGCCTTGGGCAGCTGGCGCTCGCCACATTCCCCGCGCAGCTGGCGCACGGCTTCGATGGCCACGAACATGCCGAACATGCCCGGGTGGCCATAGGACAAGCCACCGCCCGAGGTATTGATCGGGAACCGCCCGCCTGGGCCGAGCGCACCGTCCGCGACGAAGGCGCCTCCCTCACCGCGTGGGCAAAAGCCCAGCTCCTCCAGCGACTGCAGCACGCCAATGGTGAAATGGTCATAGATTTGCACCACATCGATGTCGGCGCGACTCACCCCCGCCATCCGGAAGGCCTGGTCTGCGGTGGCCGCCACGCCGGTATCCAGCCAATCGGCGGTATTGAAGGGCGTGTAATGGTGGGCATGGGTCTCTGCCGCCCCCAGCACATAGACCGGCTTGCGGCGCAGATCCCGCGCGCGCTCGGCAGACACCACGACCATCGCCCCCCCGCCGTCGGTCACCAGGCAGCAATCGCGCTGGCGCAGCGGCGAAGCCACCACGGGAGAGGCCATTACCTCGTCGATGCTCGTGGGTTCGCGCCGGTAGGCCTTGGGGTTGAGCTGCGCCCAGCGCCGCGCCGCCACCGCGACCTCCGCCAAGTCCTTGTGCGTCGTGCCATAGCGGTGCATGTGCAGCTGCGCCACCATGGCGTAATAGCCGATCGGGCTCAGATGACCGTAGGGCAGGATGAACTGGCCACGCGGCGTGTGCGGGCCGTCCGCAGCCACCGCACCACCCTTGCGCGAGCCATCGGACAGCTGCGTGCTGCCGTAGGTGATCAAGGCCACCTCGCACATGCCCGCGTGGATCGCGGCCATCGCGCGCTGCACGTGCAGCAGGTTGGACATGCCGCCGACGTTGGTCGAATCGACGAACGCCGGCCGGATGTTCAGGAATTCCGACAGCTGCAGGCTGGAAAAGCGGTCGTCCGTGTGCGCAAAGACCGCGTCCACGTCGCGCAGCTTCAGCCCCGCATCCTCCAGTGCCAGCCTGGCGGCCTGGGCCTGCAATTCCAACGCCGACTTGCCCGGTACCTTGCCCAGGTCCGACTCGGCCACACCGGCGATTGCCACCGATCGGGACAACGAAGACTTCATGCCCGCCTCTCCTTTTGATTGCTTACAAGCTGCGCGCGATCACTTCGCGCATGATTTCCGATGAACCGCCGTAAATCCGGTTCGGACGCACGTCCGCATAGGCGCGGGCGATGGGGTATTCGCGCATATAGCCGTAGCCGCCGAAGAACTGCATCAAGTCGTCGATGGCGCGCGTCGCCTCGCTGGCCCACAGCTTGGCCATGGCGGCCCCATCGGCCGTGAGCGTGCCCTGCAGATACTGCGCCAGGCAACTGTCCACAAACGCGCGGGTGGCGCAGGCCTGGGTCTTGATGTCCGCCAGCCGGAAGCGGATGGACTGGTTGTCGATCAACGCTTGGCCGAAGGTCTGGCGCTGCTTCACATAGTCCACGGTCCAGTCCAGCGCCACCTCCAGCGCCACGGCGCAGCGCAGCGCGATCAGCAGGCGCTCGCGGATCAGCCCGCTCATCGCGTAGCCAAAACCCGCATTGAGCTCGCCGATCACCATGTCGGCCGGCACGAAGACCTTGTCGAAGAACAGCTCCGCCGTGTCCTGTGCCAGCTGTCCGATCTTGTCCAGCACCCGGCCGCGCGAAAAGCCGGGGCTGCGGGCATCGACCCAGAACAGGCTGATGCCGCGCGCGCCGACCTCGGGGTTGGTCTTGGCAAAGACGATCACGCGGTCGGCATGGTGGCCATTGGTGATGAAGGTTTTCTGGCCGGTCAGCTCGAACCCGCCCTCCACCGCCCTGGCCGTGGTGCGAATGGCCTTGAGGTCGCTGCCCGCGCCCGGCTCCGTCATTGCGAGCGATCCCACCACCTCGCCACTGGCCATCTTGGGCAGGAACTCGCGCTTTTGCGCCTCGCTGCCAAATTCCAGCAGATAGGGCGCCACGTTTTCCGAATGCGTGGTGAAGCCGGTCACGCCCGTCGCCAGTGCCCGAGCGATTTCCTCGACCACGATGGCGCTGAACAAAAAGTCGCCGCCTCCACCGCCGTACTCCTCGGAAATGCCGGGTAGCAGCAACCCCGCGGTTCCGGCATCACGCCACAGTTGACGGGGCACCAGCCCCTGGCGCTCCCACTCGGCGTGCGATGGAGTGATCTTGTCGGCGATGAAGCGGGCGACGCTGCTGCGGTAGAGCTCATGGTCTGCGCCGAACATCGGGCGGGCGCTGCCGGCGGGCGATTGGGTCGAAGTCATGCCTTGCTGTCCTTGGAATTCATCGGGGGTCTGAGTGCTCGCCTGCCATCAGTGGGCGATGCGCTGCGCGCCGGCCCAGTACTGCGCCTTGACCAGGCGCTTGAGCAGCTTGCCGGATTCGGCGCGGGGTAGCGCGGCCACGAAGTCCACGCTGCGCGGGCATTTGAGGGCCGAGATCCGGTCGCGGCAGTACGCGATCAATTCGGCCTGCAACGCCGCACTGGCCTGGTGTGGCGGCTGCAACTGCACCACCGCCTTCACCTCTTCGCCGAATTCTGCGTTGGGCACGCCAATCACGGCCACGTCCGCCACCGCGGGATGGGTGTGCAGCACGTTCTCCGCTTCCTGCGGGTAGATGTTGACGCCACCGGAGACGATGGTGTTGGCCAGTCGGTCGGTCAGGTAGAGATAGCCTTCCGCGTCCAGGTAGCCGATGTCGCCGTATGTGGCCCAACCGTTTTCGTTGTACGCCTGCGCTGTCTTTTGCGGATCGTTGTGGTATTTGAACCGTGGGCCGCCAGAGAAGTAGACCACGCCGTTGTCTCCCGGTCCGAGCTCCTGGCCGTCCGCGCCGACGATATGCACCCGGCCGATTTCGGCCCTGCCGACCGATCCCTTGTGCGTGAGCCACTCGTGCGAATCCAGCGAGGTGCGTCCCACCAGCTCGGTGCCGCTGTAGTACTCGTACAGGATGGGGCCCCACCAGGCGATCATCTGCTCCTTGACCTCGACCGGGCAGGGCGCCGCCGCATGGATCGCGTAGCGCATGCTGGACAGGTCATGGCATGCCCGCACCGCGTCGGGCAGGCGCAGCAGGCGGATGAACATGGTGGGCACCCACTGGCCATGCGTGACCCGGTAGCGCTCGATGGCCTGCAGCGCCAGCTCGGCGTCGAACTTCTCCATCATCACGCACTGCCCGCCTGCGCGCATCACCGCCATGTTCCAGCGCACCGGGGCCGTGTGATAGAAGGGCGCGGTCGAGAGATAGACGGAGGCCTCGTCGAAGTCCTTCCAGTGCGTGCGCGCATTGCCCTTGCTCGCGAAATGCTTGCCGGCCTCCGCCAGCGGACGCTTAATGCCCTTGGGCAGGCCGGTGGTGCCCGAGGAATAGCAGAAATCCAGCCCTTCCATGCGTTGATCGATCACCACGTCGTCGCTCTGGGCGTCGATCAGCGATTCATATTCGACGAAGCCTTCGTGCGGGCCATCGAGCACGACGCATTGCGTTGGCAGCTGGCGCAGCGCCTCGGCATCCAGCTCGGCCAGGGTCTGCACCGAGCACAGCAGCATCTTCGCCCCGCAGTCGCGCACGATATGGCTCACTTCCTCGGTCTTGAGGTGGCGGCTGATCGGTGTGTAGTACAGGCCGCTGCGCTGCGCGGCCCACAGGATCTCGAAGTAGCGCAGATGGTTTTCCAGCATCACCGCGATGCCGTCGCCAGCGCGCAGGCCGGCGCCGTGCATCGCCGCAGCCAGCTTGCGCGAGCGCAGTTCCAGCTCGCGCCAGGTGACGGCGCGGTCTGAGGGAATCAAGCGATAGGCCACGCCATCCGGGGTGCGTCGGGCGTGGATTTCCAGGGGGGACATCGTGGGGCTCATCAGGCAGGTCAGGGGCGTTGGGGCGTAAATGGGTAGAAAAACTCAGGCGTTCAGGATGTCTGCCAGGCCATGGCTGAGCACCATGCGCCGGCGCTCCTTGGCCCAGACCGCAAAGCGCACCTGACCCTCTTCCTGCCAGAGCTGGGCCGTCAAGGTATCGCCCGGCACCACCGGCGCCGAAAAGCGTGCGGCGATGCTGCCCAGCCGGCCGGCGTCGTTGCCGCAGGCCAGGCGCACGATGGCGCGCGCCGCCATGCCGTAGGTGCACAAGCCATGCAAGATGGGCTGCTCGAACCCGGCCTTTCTGGCCGCGGCAGGCGAGGCGTGGATGGGATTGCGGTCGCCGTTGAGGCGGTACAGCAAGGCGGCGCTGGGCAAGGTGGGCATGTCCCAACTGGCGTCCGGCTCACGCTGCGGAACGGCAGGCAAGGCGGGCAGGGGCGCGTCGCCGGGGTGCTGCGCCGTAGCAAAGCCACCGTCGGCGCGGCAGAAGGACACATGCTCCACCGTCGCCAGCAACTGGCCCGTGGCCGCATCGCTGGCGCTGCGCCGCGTGACCACCAGCGCCCCCTTGCCCGCGCCCTTGTCCACGACGTGGCTCACGGAAGTCTGGCTCAGCACCTGCGCGCGGGGCGCCAGCGGCGCGTGAAAGCGCATGCGGTGCTCACCGTGCAGGATCTGCATCCAGTCGATCCCCGTGCCGGGGTCCGTTGCCCAGGCGCCCGGCGCACCCACCACCGACAGCAGCGTGGGCATGGCGGCCATCGGCGTGCTGCCATCGCCTTCGAAGACGTAGCGCAGATCCGCCTCATCCATCGGATCTGCTCCCATTCCCAGGCTCAGTGCATAGCGGATGCAGTCGGTTTCGTCATAGTGATTGCGCTGGTCGGCGATCGGCCATTGACGCAGGCTGGGGTAGTGGATGGCCATGGCGGATCAGACGGGGTCCCAGTTGAACACTTCAGGGGAGCGCTCCAGCGGTGTGAAGGCACGCTGGAGCGCGGGCATGGCGCGATTGGCCAGCGACTGTGCGTCCCAACCCACGCCGCTGTGCACCGAGGCCACCGGGCGCGGCTGGCTCATGACCATGACCTCGTTGCCGCGCACCGCAAAAATTTGCCCGCTGACGTCCTGGGCCGCGTCGCCGAGCAAGAACGCCGCGACCTGCGCCACCTGCTCGGGCTTCATCGACTGCATGCGCTCCAGGCGTTTTTTCTCGGCCTCGGTCTCGCTGGGCAGGGTGCCGATCAGACGGCTCCACGCAAAGGGCGCAATGCAGTTGGAACGCACGTGAAAGCGCGCCATGTCCAGCGCGATCGACTTGGACAGCGCGGCAATCCCCAGTTTGGCCGCGGCGTAATTGGCCTGGCCGAAATTGCCGACCAGGCCCGAGGTGGACGTCATGTGTACGTAGGCGCCGCCTTCCTGGTCCTTGAAATACGGCGCCGCGGCGCGGCTGACGTAGTAGCTGCCGTTGAGGTGCACATCGATCACGGCCTGCCATTCCTCGCGGTTCATTTTGTGAAAAATGCGGTCGCGCAGGATGCCGGCGTTGTTCACCACGCCGTCGATACGGCCGAAGCATGTGATCGCCCTCTGGATGATGGCATTGGCCCCCTCGGGCGTGGCCACGCTGTCGGTGTTGGCCACAGCCACACCCCCGGTAGCCGTGATTTCATCGACCACCTTCTGCGCCGACCCGGCATCGCTGCCCTCGCCGCTGCCGCTGGCTCCCAGGTCATTGACCACCACGCTGGCGCCTTGCGCCGCCAGCAGCAGGGCGGTGGCCCGGCCGATGCCATTGCCAGCTCCCGTGACCACCACCACCTTGCCCTGCATGGGGCGTGCTTGCGTATTCATCTTCAGTCCTTCTGTGCGCTCAGGGTTTGATGTTGCCGGCGCGAATCACCTCGGCCCAACGCGTGGTTTCATTGCGTACAAAATCGGCAAATTCCTTGGGGCTGCCGCCGGTAGCCGTGCCGCCTTGCTGCGCTATGGTTTTTTGCACCTGGGGATCGGACAGCGCCTTGTTGAGCGCGGCGTTCAAGGCCTGCACCGTGGCCGCCGGCGTCTTGGACGATACGAACAGGCCTAGCCATACCGACACATCGAAATCCTTGTAGCCCAGCTCCATCAGCGTGGGGGTGTCGGGCAACTCCACGCTGCGCTCACGCGTCGTGACCGCAATGGCGCGCAACTTGCCTGCGCGCACCAGGGGCAGGGCGGTGATGAGGTTGTCCACCATGTAATCCACCTGCCCTCCGACCAAATCGGTGAGTGCCGGCGATGCACCGCGGTACACCACCTCGACCGCCTTGATGCCAGCCCGCTGATTCAGCATCGCGCCCGCCAGGTGCCCGGACGAACCGCTGGTGGACACCGCCATCGACACGCCATTGGAGTTGTTTTGCGCGTAGGCCTTGAGTTCGGCAATGCTTTTCACCGGTAGCCTGGGGTTGACCACGACCACGTCGGGCATGGACAGCACGCGGATCACCGCCGTCATGTCGGCGGCCGTGTAGGGCAATTTTTCCTGCAATGTGTAGTTGGCGGCATTGGGTCCCAGGCTGCCCATCACCAGGGTATGCCCGTCGGGCTCGGCGCGCAGCATGGTCTGGATGCCGATGGTGCCGCCGGCCCCCGGGTGGTTATCGACGATGACCGGCTGGCCGACGATTTCGGTCAGCGCCTTGGCCACCAGCCGGCTGGTCTGGTCCAGGATGCCGCCCGGGGAGCTGGGCGCCACGATGTGCATGGCCTTGGTGGCCTTGAACACCTCGCCCTTGCTGTGAGCGGAGAGTGGCAAGGCCAACGACGCGGCCGCAATCACCGGCGCACCCAGCTGAAAAATCCTGGTCCACATGGTTTTGTCTCCTTGTTTGTTGCTGTACGATTTGAAATGTCCGCTAAGCGGATTTATAAATTCGCTTAACGGTCATTACAGACCGAAAAAAACGTCATGTCAACCATAAAATCCCCTTCTTTCAGCCTCTGAGGGCTTCGTTTCCCATGAACCCCCTCTCTCAGATCGCAGCAAATGCGCCATGCTTGCGCTGCACACCTTCCTTGAGGAAAAGAAAGAAACACCACCATGGCCACTCCAGACAGTGAGGGTTTTGTTCGCTCGTTTGCACGCGGGCTGCGCGTGATCGAAGCCATGGGGCGCACCGGGGCGCACACGGTCAGTTCGATCGCGCAGGACACGCAGTTGCCACGCACCGTGGCGCGGCGCATCCTGTTGACGCTGTGCGAGCTGGGCTATGCCTGCCCGACGCCCGACAAGGGCTTTCGGCTCACCCCCAAGGTGCTCAGCCTGGGCTTGACCTATCTGACATCGCAGCCCTTTTGGGGACACGCCCAACGGGTGCTGGAAACCGTTTGCCTGCAGCTGCGTGAGTCCTGCGCGCTGGCCGTGATGCAGGGCAACGAGGTGGTGTTCGTGCTGCGCATTCCATCGACCAGGGTGATGTCGCCGCACCTGGGAATGGGCAGCCGGCTACCGGCCTATGCCACGGCACCCGGTCGCGTATTGCTCGCCTATCAGAGTGCCGACTACCAAGATCAGTATTTCAGCCAGACGGCACTGCGCCCACTCACCGGGCAGACGCAGACGGACCCGGCGGAGCTACGCCATGCGTTGGGACTCATTGCCCAGCAAGGCTATGCCTGGGTCGAGGGGGAATATGACGCGCATGTCAGCGGGTTGTCGCTGCCCGTTTACGATGAGCGCCGCAAGGTGGTGGCCGCGCTGGGCGTGAGTCTGTTGACGGCTGATTTCGACCGCGCACGCGCCGAGCGGGAGATACTGCCTACCCTGCGCTCCGCGGCCGAGCAACTGTCTGGTTTGGCGCCGAGCTTCCTGGCGCCGGTGCTGTGACCCCTGAGCCAACCGCCGTGCAGGGCTGGCCTGCACGCTGCCGCTCAACGCCGTAACAGGGGCGAAGCGGGCAGAAACCTGAACGCCAGCGAGGCCAACGACAGCCAGCCGGCAATCGCCAGCAGCACCGCGCGGTAGGGCTCCATACCCTGGCCCTGGGCCCAAGCGGCCACCGCGCCGGTGAGCGACTGCATGAAGCCCACGCCGAGGAACATGGCCATGGTGTACAGCGACAGGGCGCGCCCCGTCAGCGCGGGCGGGTAGGACGAGCGCACGTCGGTGTACTGCAGCACGCCATAGCCCGACAACAGCCCCATCACGACCATCAGCGCCACCGTGGCGCCCGCGTGGGGCACGAAGGCCATGGTGGCGAACAGCGTAGCCATCAGCAGCGAGGCGTTGGACACCCAGGCGCGGCGCCGCTGCGGGCCGGGGTCCATGCGCCCGAAGGCGGCCGGGGTGAACAGCGAGATCAGCGACAGCACCAGGGCCACGTTGCCGCTGTCCACCAGCGAGAAGCCGAAACGGTCGATCAGCAGCGGCCCCAGCCACAGGCCGCGCAGCGAGAGGAAGGCCGCGTAGCACGACATGCCCAGAATCACGATGCCCCAGGTGTGGGGCAGGGTGAAGAGCTGGCCCATGCCGGCCAACGCCTCGCCCCAGCTACTGGCCGGACGGTGCTCGGCGTCGGTGGCGGCGGGCTCGTGCACAACGACGTAGATCAGCAGCCAGGACAGCACGCTCATTGCGGCCAGCAGCCCAAAGCCCGTGCGCCATCCCCAATGCTGCACCACCCAGGCCAGCGGCGTGCCGGTGAACAGCAGGCCCAGGCCGCCCACGCCCAGGCTCATGCCCGAGAAGAAGGCAAAGCGGTCGGCCGCGAAATGCCGCGCGATGAACAGCGTGCAGGCCACGAATGCCGGCGAGCAGCCGATGCCGATCAGGACCTGCCCGGCCATGAGCCAGCCCTGGCTGGGCGCCAGGGCCGACAGCACCGCTCCCGCGATGCTCAGCGGCGCGGCCCAGAGTACCGTGCGGCGCATGCCATAGCGGTCCAGCGCAATGCCCATGAGCAGCTGGGCCACGCCGAACGACAGGCCGAACAGGCCCGCGAACGTGCCCAGCGACGTGGCCGGCAGGCCGAAGTCTGCCTGCAGCCCCTGGGCCACGATGGCAGTGACGGTGCGGTAGGCCTGGCTGAGCGCAAAGCCCGACAGCAGCGTGATCAGCATGATCCACAGCGGTTGCGGACGGGGCGGTTTCATTGGGGAAAAAGAGGTGGTGTGGACACGGCGGTGATGGTGCCGGCGCGTGCCGCGCCCGCCGGCCTGGTGGTCGCGAACACGCGCTCAGCAGGCAGCCTGGCGCTGCCGGGCCCGCGCGTGGCGCAGCAAGGTGTGTCGGGCCTGCGCCAGCACCGGCGCATCGACCATGCGGCCGTCCAGCACGCAGACGCCGCCACCGGCCTGCTGCAGCGCCTGCTGCACGCGCAGCGCGTGGGCCACGGCGGCCTCGTCGGGGTCGAAGGCGGCATGCAGCACCGCCACCTGCGCCGGGTGGATGCACAGCTTGCCGCCAAAGCCCATGCGGCGTGCACGCTCGCTGTCGCGGGCCATGCGCTCGGGGTTGCGCGTGTCCACCGTCACGCCGTCGATGGGGGCGGCCAGCCCTGCGCGGCGCGCGGCGAACACCAGGGCCATGCGCACGGGCAGCAGTTCCTGCTCGTCTTCGGCGCAGGCCATGCCTGCGTCCACCTGGAAGTCCAGGTGCCCGAAGGCCAGCCGAGCCACCTGCGGCGCGGTAGCCAGGGCGTCGGCAGCGGCCAGGCCGGCCACGCTTTCGACCAGCGGCACCAGCATGGCACCCGGCCCGGCAGCCTGGGCCACGGCCTGCAGGGTGGGCGCGCTTTCGGCCTTGGGCACCACGGCACCGGCCAGGCCCTGCGCCGCGAGCTGCGCCAGTGCGGCCAGGTCGGCGGCAAACCAGGGCGAACCATCGCTGTTGAGGCGCACCAGCAGGCGCGCGCGCTGCGCGGCGGTCAGCGCGGCCACGGCCTCCAGCAGGGCCGCGCGTGCACGCTCCTTGTCCGCGGGGGCGACAGCGTCCTCCCAGTCGGCAATCACGATGTCGGCACCGCTGGCCAGGGCCTTGGGCAACCGATCCGGCTGGGTGGCGGGAACGAACAGAAAGGAGCAGGCATTGCGCACGGAGTCAGTCATTGCAGGGGGCGGTCAGGTGTATTGGGAGATTTCGATCAGGTTGTGGTCCGGGTCGCGCACATAGACCGAGACAATGGGGCCACGCGCGCCGGTGCGCGGCACCGGACCGCACTCGATGGCAACGCCATGTTCGGCCAGGCGCTGCTGCACCTGCGCCAAAGGCTCCGAGGCGATGAAGCACAGGTCCAGCGCGCCCGGCATGGGGTGCCGGGCCTTGGGTTCGAACTCGCGGCCCTGGATGTGCAGATTGATCTTCTGGCCATTGCACACGAAGGCCTTGCGGCCTTCGCCAAAGGTCTGCAGCGCCATGCCCAGCACGGTGCAGTAAAAGTGCACGCAATCCGCCTCGTGGGCGGTGGTCAGAACAAGGTGGTCGAGCCGGTCGATCATGCGGTGCCTTGGGTTCATAGGGAAAAGGCCCCAGCCTGCGGTGTGCAGACCGGCAGCGGAGCGCGGCTTACTCGGCGCTCACGCCCGCGGCCTTGATGACCTTGTCCCAGCGCGCCACCTCGACCTCCAGGTGCTTGCGCAGGCCCTCGGGAGTGGCCTTGTCGGGCGTGACGAGGTCAGAGCTCAGCTCGGCAATGCGCTTTTTCACGTTCTCGTCCTTGATGGCCACGTTCAATGCCTTGTTGAGCTTGTCCATCACGTCCTTGGGCGTGCCCTTGGGGGCATACATGCCGTGCCACACCTTCACGTCAAAGCCCTTGAGGCCCTGCTCATCGAGCGTGGGAATGCTGGGCATGGACGACAGGCGCTTGGGCGTGGTCACGCCGAAGACCTTGGCGCGCTTGCCGTCCTGAATCACGGGCACGGTCTGCGTGGTCTGGTCGCACAGCAGGTCCACCTGGCCGCCCATCAGGTCGTTCATGGCCGGGCCGGCGCCCTTGTAGGGGACGGTGGTCAGCTTCACGCCCAGCTGGTGCATGAGCAGCATGCCGCACAGCTGCGACACGGCACCAATGCCCGCGTTGGCCAGCGATACCTTGTCCTGGTTCTTCTTGACGTAGTCCTGCAGCTCCTGGAAGTTGTTCGCAGGAAAGTCCTTGCGCGACAGCAGCGTCATGGGCACATCCAGCACCTGGCCGATGTACTCGAAGTCCTTGAGCGGGTCGTAGGGCAGCTTCTTGTACAGCGCCGGGGCCGTGGCCATGCCCATGTGGTGGATCAGGATGGTGTAGCCGTCGGGCTTGGAGCGGACGATGCGCGCGGGCGCCAGCGTGCCGCCCGCGCCCACGGTGTTTTCCACCACCACCGTCTGGCCCAGCGACTGGCCCATGGGCACGGCCAGCAGGCGCGCCACCACGTCGGTGGGGCCCCCCGCGCTGTAGGGCACGACCAGGGTGACGGTCTTTTCGGGCCAGGTGCTGGCCAGGGCGTTGCCGCTCAGGCCCAGGGCGAGTGCCGCGCAGGCGCCCGCAACGGAGCCGGCGAGGGTGCGTCGGGAAATCAGGGTAAAGCGTGCAGTCATGCAATGTCTCCTTGTGGATGGTGGTGAACGGGGCGTCTGCTGCGCCCCTTGGGGGTCGTGGGCCGCGGCGGTTGCCGTGTCCCGGAGGTCAGCCCAGCAGGTGCTCCGTGCGCGGCCACTCCTGCACCCGCCACAGGCGCTGCACGGCGGCCTCGGCCTGCGCGGCAGATACCGCACCACCATAGGCTGCCAGGCGCAGCGCCTTGGCGGTGAGCTCTGCACGCGAGAGGGTGTTGCCGGGGTCGCCCTTGGGCTCTTCCACGCGGCCGGCCAGCTGGCGGCCATCCGTCGTCTGCACGGTGACCTTGCCAATCCAGCGCTGCGGGTAGGCGGCATCCACCTCGGGGTCCAGCTCCATGCGCACCTTCTCGCGCAGGGCCACAGTATCCGGTGCCAGGAACTGCGCGTCGAATTCGGTCAAACCCGCATGGCCAAAGCGCGCGGCCAATGCCAGCACGGTGCCCATGGAAAACTTGCTCTGGTGCACCGTGGTGGGCGAGACCACCGGCCCGAGCACGTCGATGGCACCCTGGTGCACATGGCAGGTGACCTGCGCGATGTCGGCGGGCGCCAGGCCATGCTCGCGCATCACCTGCTGCAGCGCGTCGGCGGCGGGGTGCGTGTGGCGGCACGAGGCATGCCACTTGAACGATGTCTCGGCCGTGGCCCAGCGGGTGCCCAGTCCCTCGGTGAGCTTGGCCGGGTTGGCGTCGGTGGACATGCCCGCAGCCAGGCCCTGCGGCCCGGTGAAGATGTCCTGCGCGCCGGTGAAGCCGTCCTTGGCCAGGAAGGCGGCCATCAGCCCCGCAGAGGCGGCGTGCGCGGTGTGCAGCTGCTTGCTGTCGGCCGCGGTGCGCAAGAATTCCCACAGCCCCGCCGACTGCGTGCCGGCCGAGCCGAAGGCGTGCTGCATCTGCGCGGGCGTGAGCTCCAGCAGTCGCCCCACGGCGGCGGCCGCCGCCAGCGTGCCGGCCGTGGCCGTGGTATGAAAAATCTTGTAGTGGCTGCGGCCCAGGAACTCGCCCACGCGGATGCCGACCTCGTAACCCGCCACGCAGGCCGCCATCAGCTGCGCGCCGCTGGCGCCGATCTGCTGCGCCACGGCCAGCGCGGGCGGAAAGACCACGGCCGCCGGGTGGAACACCGAACCGTTGTGCACATCGTCCTGCTCGGCCACATGGCTGGCAGCGGCGTTGGCCAGCGCGGCCATCATGGGGCTGCTGGTAACGCCGCCATGGCCGATCACCTCGGCCGGGCCTTGTGCCGGGCCCTGCGACAGCGCAAAGCGCGTGATGCTGGCCACGGGCCGCGCCTTGCAGCCGGCCAGCACCGAGCCGAACCAGTCCACCCACAGGTCTTCGGCGCGGCGCTGCACGGGCGCGGGCACGTCGCTCCATTGCAGGGTGGCGGCAAACTGCGCCAGGGGGTGGATGGTGGCTTGGGTTTCTTGCTTCATTTGGGGCTCCAAGGTAGGTGGAATAAGCGCTGCCAGCTGTGTTTTTTATTCAAATGGCTTGCGGGACCTGCAGCGCGTCGATCTGCTCGGCGCTCCAGCCCAGTGCGGCCAGGATGGCGGCGTTGTGCTGGCCCACGGCGGGCACGGCATCCATGCGGTAATCGAACGCGCTGTTCACGCCCGGCGGCAGCAGGGCGGGCACCTCGCCCGCGGGCGTGCCCACGGTGCGCCAGCGCTGGCGCGCGGCCAGTTGCGGGTGGGCCCACAGGTCGGCCATGTCGTTCACGCGGGCGTTGGCAATGCCGGCCAGCTCCAGGCGCTCGACCACCTGCGCGGCCGTGAGGTTGGCAAATACCTGCAGGATCAGCGCCTGCAGGGCTTCGCGATTGGCGTTGCGCTGGGCGTTGGAACAGAAGCGCGGGTCGGTGGCCACCTCGGGGTGCTGCAGCACGGTGTCGCAAAAGGCTTTCCACTCGCGCTCGTTCTGCAGGCCCAGCATCACGGTCTTGCCGTCGCCGGCCACAAACGGGCCGTAGGGGTAGATGCTGGCGTGCGATGCGCCGGTGCGCGGTGGCGGCGGCGCGCCGTCGTAGGCGTAGTACATCGGGTAGCCCATCCATTCGCCCATGGCTTCGAGCATGGACACGTCGATCTGGCTGCCCTCGCCCGTCCTGCCGCGCAGCAGCAGGGCCGACAGGATGTTGGTGTAGGCATACATGCCGGCAGCGATGTCGGCTACCGAGATGCCGGACTTGCTGGGCACCTCGGGTGTGCCGGTGACGGACAGAAACCCCGCCTCGCTCTGGATCAGCAGGTCGTAGGCCTTCTTGTCGCGGTACGGGCCGTCGACGCCGTAGCCGCTGATGTCGCACACGATCAGTTGGGGGTTGTGCGCCTTCAGGGCTTCGTACGACAGCCCCATGCGCGCGGCCGCGCCGGGCGCCAGGTTCTGCACCAACACGTCGGCGGTCTTCAAGAGCTGCAGCAGCGCGGCCTTGGCCTGCGGCTGCTTCACGTCCAGCGCCAGGCTTTCCTTGTTGCGGTTGAGCCAGGTGAAGTGCGAGGACTGGCCCTTCACACGCTGGTCGTAGCCGCGCGCGAAGTCGCCGCTGCCGGGGCGCTCCACCTTGATGACGCGCGCGCCCAGGTCGGCCAGCTGGCGTGTGCAGAACGGCGCGGCCACCGCGTGTTCGAGCGAGACGACGGTGATGCCGTCGAGGGGGCGAAGGGGTGTATTCATGGATCAGTCTTTCCCTGCAAAAGCTCGGTGAGCGGCGCTTGCAACTGGCGCGCTCCCACCCCAGGGACACCGAGGAAGGGCCGCCCCGCACCGAGGGTGTCGTCACCCTCCCGCGAAGCGAGAGAGGGGGAAGGCGCGCAGCGACTCAGGGGGCGCTTCATTTCAGAAAGAACGGGGCAGGCCCAGGATGTGCTCGGCCACGTAGCTGTAGATCATGTTGGTCGAAATCGGCGCCACCTGGTACAGGCGTGTCTCGCGGAATTTGCGCTCGATGTCGTATTCGCAGGCAAAACCAAAGCCGCCGTGGGTCTGCAGGCAGACGTTGGCCGCTTCCCAGCTGGCCTTGGCGGCCAGGTGCTTGGCCATGTTGGCCTCGGCACCCGCGTTCTGGTGGGCGTCGATCTTCTCGCAGGCCTTCCAGCGCATCAGGTTGGCGGCTTCCAGCTCGATGAAGGCATCGGCAATCGGGAACTGCACGCCCTGGTTCTGGCCGATGGGGCGGTTGAACACCACGCGTTCCTTGGCGTATTTGGTGGCGCGGTCGATGAACCAGTAGCCATCGCCAATGCATTCGGCGGCAATCAGGGTGCGCTCGGCGTTCAGGCCGTCCAGCAGGGTCTTGAAGCCCTTGCCTTCTTCGCCCAGCAGCGCGTCCTCGGGGATTTCGAGGTTGTCGAAAAACAGCTCGTTGGTCTCGTGGTTGACCATGTTCAGGATGGGGCGCACGGTGAGGCCGTTGCCAATCGCCTGGTGCAGGTCGATCAGGAAGCACGACAGGCCATCGGAGCGCTTTTTCACCTGATCGGCGGGCGTGGTGCGCGCCAGCAGGATCATCAGATCGCTGTGCTGGATGCGCGAGATCCAGACCTTCTGGCCATTGATGACCCAGCGGCCATCCTTCCTGACGGCGCTGGTCTTGAGTTTGGTGGTGTCGCTGCCGGTGGTGGGCTCGGTCACGCCCATGGACTGGATGCGCAGCGCGCCCGAGGCAATCTGGGGCAGGTACTTTTCTTTTTGCGCCTGCGAGCCGCTGCGCACGATGGCGTTCATCACGTACATCTGGCCGTGGCAGGCGCCAGAGTTGCCGCCGCTGCGGTTGATCTCTTCCATGATCACCGAGGCCTCGGCCATGGTCAGGCCCGAGCCGCCGTATTCCTGCGGGATCAGCGCGGCCATCCAGCCGGCCTTGGTCAGGGCATCGACAAACTCCTCGGGGTAGCCGCGGACCTCATCGACCTTGCGAAAGTATTCGTCGGGGAACTGGGCACAGAGGGCGCGCACGGCGTCGCGGATTTCTTGGTACTGGTCGGGCTGGTGGATCATGGCGGTGGGGTATCTATAAAAAAGAAGGAATCGGCTGGTTCAGCGGTTCAAAACAACGTGGCTGTGCCTTGCATGGTCAGCCAGCCCTCGTGGTCCTGGGCCCACAGCTCCACAGTCTTGCCATCGTTTGATGCCTTGCCGTGCACGCTGAACGGGTGCAGGTCGAAGGTGGGTCGCACGGCACGGAAGTCGAACGTGGCCACCTGCGCGCCGGGCAGGCTGCGGCGCAGCAGGTCCAGCAGCAGCGTGGCGATCAGCGGGCCGTGCACGATCAGGCCGGGGTAGCCTTCCACCTCGGTCACGTACTTGCGGTCGTAGTGGATGCGGTGGCCGTTGAAGGTGAGCGCCGAGTAGCGGAACAGCAGCACGTCATCGGGCACGATGGTGCGCGACCAGGCGGCCTGGCCGTCCAGCGGTGGCTTTTGCGGCGTGGGCGCCGGGTCGCCGGGCTGCGCCGCCGAGCGGTAAACGATGTCGTGCTCCTCCGTCAGCGCCAGGCCCCGCGCGTTGTGGAACTGGTGCTCCACCAGCACGAACAGCAGCTCGCCCGAGCGCCCCGCCTTGTGCTTGACGGACTGGATGGTGGATGTGCGCTGCACCTCCTGGCCCACGCGCAACGGGTTGGCGGCCTCCCAGCGCAGGCGCCCGCCGGCCCACATGCGGCGCGGCAGCGGCACGGGCGGCAGAAAGCCGCCGCGCTTGGGGTGGCCGTCGGGGCCGATCTCGCTGGCGCGCGCGTGCGGCAGGAAGTACAGCCAGTGCCACAGCGGCGGCACCACGGTGCCCAGGGCGGGCGCGGGGTCGTCGCGGTCCAGCGTGGCCGACAGGGCGGCCACGGGCATGGCCGTGAGGCTGTCGCTCAGGGTCTCGCTTTGGCCCTGCCAGGTCTGCAGGTGGGCGAGCGCGGCGGTGTCTAGGGTGTTGCTCATGTTCCAGTCACTCAGTTGATGGTGGCGCCCGAGGTCTTCACGATGCGCGCCCACTTGGCAATGTCCTGCTTGAGCAGGGCGGCGAACTCGTCGGGCGTGACGGGTTTCGTGGCCGTGCCGGCCAGCTCCACGCCCTGTGCTTCGAGCTTGTCGCGCATGTCCTTGTCGGCCATGGCCTGGCGCATGCCGTCCTGCAGGCGATCCATCACCTCCTTGGGCACGCCGGCAGGCGCGAACAGGCCTATCCACAGCGTGCCGCTGTAGCCGGGAACGAACTCGCCCAGGGCGGGCACGTCGGGCAGCACGGGCGAGCGCTGGGGGCTGCTCACGGCCAGCGCGCGCAGCTTGCCCGACTTGATGTGCGCCAGCGTGGAGGGCAGGCTGCCGAACAACAGGGGCAGCTGGCCGCCCAGCACATCGTTGAGCGCCGGCGCCACGCCCTTGTAGGGCACATGCTGCAGTTCGACGCCGGACATCTGGTTCAGCATCTCGCCCAGCAGGTGGTTGAGCGTGCCGTTGCCGGCCGAGGCGTATTGCAGCTGGCCGGGCTTGGACTTGGCCAGCGCCAGCAGCTCGGGCACGGTCTTGGCGGGGAACGAGGGGTGGGCCAGCAGCACATTGGGCACGGCGCCCACCAGGCTGATGGGCTGGAAGTCGGCCACAGGGTCGAACCCCGGCGCCTTGTACAGGGCGGGGTTGATGGCCTGGCTGCTGCTGATGGTCATGAGCAGTGTGTAGCCGTCCTTGGGCGCCTTGGCCACGGCCTGCGTGCCTATGTTGCCCCCCGCACCGGGCTTGTTCTCCACCACGGCGCTGCCGCCGAGCTTTTCCGCCAGCTTCTGGGCCACCACGCGGCCCACGATGTCATTGGTGCCACCGGCGGCCTGGGGCACCACCATCATGATGGGGCGGCTCGGGTAGTTCGCCTGGGCAAAGGCTGCAGGCGCGCTGCCCAGGGCCCAGCCCAGGGCGGCGCCGGCGCACAGGCTGCGGCGGGTGAGGATGGACAGGAAGGGACGATGCATGCGGCGTGGTTCCAGATACTTGTAGAAGCAATAGGGTCCGATGCTCGCCGCTGCTGCCGGTCCGTGCAATCCACGTTTGTGAAAGCGTGCCTTCCGTGCCCATGAAGCCCTCGGCGACGCTTTCATGCAGCCAAAGCCCCGCCTAGCGATTGCCGAATGGCGCTGCCGCGGCTTTGGGGTCATGCTCCAGCGCTGATCGACAACACAAACCGAAGGACAACGAACATGGCGCAAAAAATGGTGCAAGACAAAGTAGTGGTGGTGACGGGTGCGGGCGGCGGCATCGGGCGCGACATGGCGCTGGCGCTGGCTGCGGCAGGCGCCAAGGTGGTGGTGAATGACATCGGCACCTCCACGACGGGTGAGGGCACCGATGCCGGCCCCGCGCAGAAGGTGGTCGACGAGATCAAGGCCGCCGGCGGCCAGGCCGTGGCCAACATGGACAGCGTGGCCGACGCCGCAGCCGCCGGCCGCATCGTGCAGTGCGCGCTGGACCACTTCGGCCGCATCGACGGCGTGGTCAACAACGCGGGCATCCTGCGCGACCGGTTCTTTCACAAGATGAGCCTGGACGAATGGGACGCCGTGATCAAGGTGCACCTGTACGGCAGCTACTACATGGCACGCGCGGCCGCCAACCACTTCAAGGAGCAGGAAAGCGGCGCCTTCGTGCACATGACCTCCACCTCGGGCCTGATCGGCAACCTGGGCCAGGCCAACTACAGCGCCGCCAAGCTGGGGCTGACGGCACTGTCCAAGTCCATTGCGCTGGACATGCAGAAATTCAACGTGCGCTCCAACTGCATCGCGCCCTTTGCCTGGAGCCGCATGATCGGGTCGATTCCCACCGACACGCCCGAACAGCAGGCGCGCGTGGCCAAGATCCAGCAGATGACGCCCAACAAGATCGCGCCGCTGGCCGTGTACCTGCTGTCCGACCAGGCCAAGGACGTGAACGCCCAGGTCTTTGCCGTGCGCAACAACGAGATCTTCCTGATGAGCCAGCCGCGCCCCCTGCGTTCGGTGCACCGCAGCGAGGGCTGGACGCCCGAGTTCATCGCCGAGCACGGCATGCCGGCGCTCAAGGCCTCGTTCGTGCCGATGGACCGCTCGGCCGACGTGTTCAGCTGGGACCCCGTGTAAACAGGGACAACCCCCTGAGGCGCTTCGCGCCTCGGTGCAGCCGCCAGAAGCGGCAGCTCTTCGGGGACGTCCAAGCCTGCGCAGGCAGGCTCGGAGCCGCGCCCCTCAGCCCCTTCTCTCGGCTGCGCCGGGAAGGGGGACGCAGCCCTCGCTGCGAGGCGGCCCTTGCTCGGCTGCCCTGGCTTGGGTAGCGCCAGTTGCATGGTGCGCGGACGATACACAACGTGATGGACGACTGAGATGGCTATTGACTACCACCACCTGAAGAACCGGGCCTTCGCGCCCGTGCACCAGCACTACACCGAGCGCGACACCATGCTGTATGCGCTCAGCCTGGGCCTGGGCAATGACCCGCTCGATGCTGCGGCCCTGCCGTTTGTCTATGAGGGTCTGGCCGGCGGCCTGCGCGCCCTGCCGACGCAGGCCGTGGTGCTGGGCTACCCCGGCTTCTGGGCGCGCGAGGCCGACACCGGCATCGACTGGGTGAAGCTGCTGCACGGCGAGCAGCGCGTGCGCTGGCACCAGCCGCTGCCGGCAGACTGCGAGGTGGTGGGCAAGAGCTGCATCACGCACCTGATCGACAAGGGCGAGGGCAAGGGCGCCATCCTGATCACCGAGCGGCGCCTGGAAACCCAGGCCGGCGAGCTGCTGGCCACGCTGCAGCAGGTGACCTTTCTGCGCGGCGACGGCGGCTACAGCCAGCAGCGCGGCGGCCAGCCCAGCGACGCGCCGCTGCCCGCGCTGCAGCCCACGCCGGCTGACCGCGCGCCCGACTTCAGCGACACCCAGGCCATCCGGCCCGAGGCGGCGCTGCTGTACCGCCTGATGGGCGACTACAACCCGCTGCACGCCGACCCGGCCGTGGCCACCAAGGCGGGCTTTGCGCGCCCCATCCTGCACGGCCTGGCCAGCTACGGCCTGGTGGCCCATGCGCTCTTGCGCCAGTGCGCGGGCGGCGACCCGGCGCGCCTGAAGGCGCTGGACATCCGCTTTGCCTCGCCGGTCTATCCAGGCGAAACGCTGGTCACCGAGATCTGGAGCCTGCCCGGCCAGCCAAGGCAGTTCCAGCTGCGCGCCCGCGTGACCGAGCGCGACCTCGTGGTGCTGAGCCACGGCTACGCCGAGCTGGTCTGAACCATCCCAAAGTGCGCTGCTGGCGCTGGATGGACAAGCGCCATGGCCCATCTTGATCCTCAATATCTTCTGGAGCACGCCATGAGCGCATCCCCCGTGTTGACCTTCGTGCAGAACGGCATCGGCACCATCACCCTCAACCGCCCCGAGGCGCGCAACGCCCTGAGCCAGGCCATGCGCCCCGCCCTGGCGGCTGCCATTGCGCAGATGCGCGACGACCCGGCGGTGCATGCCGTCATCCTCACCGGCGCAGGCGGCGCCTTCTGCTCGGGCGGCGACATCTCGGCCATGCAGGACAGCAGCCGCACGGGCCTGACGTTTCGCAAAGGCATGCGCGAGCTGCACCAGTGGTTCCCCGAACTCGCGAACCTGGAAAAGCCCGTCATCGCCGCAGTCGATGGCCCGGCCTTTGGCGCGGGGCTGGGCCTGGCGCTGGCGGCCGACTTCGTGCTGGCCACACGCCGCGCCAAGTTCTGCGCCGTGTTCGGGCGCATCGGCCTGGTGCCCGACCTGGGCGTGATGCGCCTGCTACCGCGCATCGTGGGCCAGCAGCGGGCCAAGGAGCTGGTCTTCACCGCCCGCACCGTCGATGCGCAGGAGGCCAGGCAACTGGGCATGGTGTTCGACATCGTGGAAGACGCCGCCGCGCTGACCGAGGCCGCACAGGCGCTGGCGCGCCGCTTTGGCGAGGCGTCCACCGCCGCCATCGGCATCGCCAAGACCGTGATGAACCAGTCCTTCGAGCTCGATGCCCACGCCATGGCGGAGCTGGAGTCCTACGCCCAGTCCCTGTGCCGTGGCTCCGATTACCACCAGGAAGCGGTGCGGCGCTTCAAAGACAAGCAGCCACTGCGCTTTGACTGGGATAAAAAATGACTGCCCCCCTGAGTCGCCTGCGGCGCCATCCCCCCAGGGGGACGCCGCCCGTGCGGCGGGGCGGCCCTTGCACGGCGGCCCTCGCCTGGGTCGCGCCAGTGTCATGCGGCGCGGGTGCTGCGCAACATCGCGGAGAACGGACATGAGCCTGTTGGCCCAGCAACTGCAGGCCCTGATCCGCCCCGGCGACACCTTGTGGTGGGGCCAGGCCACGGCCGAGCCGCTCACGCTCACGCGCGCCGTGACCGCACACCGCCACGCGCTGGCGCAGGGCGGGCGGTTGCGCGTGTTCGTGGGCATTGGCGCTTCGGACACGCTGCAACCGGAACAGGCCGACACCATCGATTTCTTTGGCTACGCAGCAGGCGGTCCGCACCGCCACCTGGCCAACGCGAGCGTGCTCGACATCCTGCCCAGCCACTACTCGCACCTGCCGGGCCTGATCCGCGCGGGCGTGCTGCCCGCCGATGTGGTGCTGCTGCAGGTCTCGCCACCCGACGAACAGGGCCGCCACAGCCTGGGCCTGGTGCACGAATACCTGCCCGCGGCGCTGGAACAGGCGCGCGTGGTGATCGCCGAGGTCAACCCCGCCATTCCCTGGACACATGGCAGCGTGCACCTGCAGGCCAGCGACTTTGCGTTGCTGATTGACGCACAGCACCCGCCGCTGGAGCAAAGCCGCGCCGCGCCCGGCCCGGCCGAGCAGGCCATTGCGCGCCACATCGCCGGGCTGATCGAGGACGGCTCCACGCTGCAGCTGGGCATAGGCAACCTGCCCGAGGCCGTGCTGGCCGCGCTGCACGGCCACCGCGACCTGGGCCTGCACAGCGGGGCGGTGGGCGACGGCATTGCCGCCCTGGCCGAGGCCGGCGTGCTGACCAATGCCCGTAAGAGCCTGGACACCGGCGTGGGCATTGGCGGCATCCTGATGGGCAGCGAGAAGGTGCGCCGCTGGGCGCACCGCAACCCGGCACTGCAACTGCGCGGCACCGACTACACGCACGACCCCGAGGTGCTGGCCGCCAGCCACCAGCTGGCTGCCATCAACGCGGCCATCGAGGTGGACCTGACCGGCCAGATCAACGCCGAGGTGGCAGCGGGCGTGTATGTGGGCGCCGTGGGGGGCGCGGTCGATTTCTTGCGCGGCGCGGCCCGCAGCAAAGGCGGCCTGCCCATCGTGGCGCTGCCCGCCACGGCCAAGGGCAGGACGCGCATCGTGGCGCAGCTGGCCGGCCCGGTCAGCACGCCGCGCAGCGACGCGGGCCTGATCGTCACCGAGCATGGCGTGGCCGACCTGCGCGGCCAGACGCTGTCGCGCCGCGTGCGCCGGCTGATCGATATTGCCGCGCCCGAACACCGCGAGGACCTGGAGCGCCAGGCCCACGAGCTGCTGCGCCGCTGTGGCGCGGTTTTTTATCAAAAATAGTAGCTGCCAGCACAAGCTGAACAAGCACTAGAGCACTTTTTACTCAAACTTCTGGTTCCATTTTTAGGAGAAAACCATGCGCAGAGCCGCCATCGTCACCCCTGTTCGCACCCCCGTCGGCACTTTTGGCGGCAGCTTGCGCCCCGTGCCCGTTGAAGAGCTGGCCGCCACCACGGTGCGCGCCGTGGTCGAGAGGAGCGGCATCGACCCCGCACGCATCGACGACGTGGTCATGGCCCAGTCGTACGCCAACAGCGAGGTGCCCTGCGTAGGCCGCTGGGCCGCGCTGCAGGCGGGGCTGCCGGTGTCGGTGCCCGGCATGCAGCTGGATCGCCGTTGCGGCGGCGGCCTGCAGGCCATCGTCACCGCTTCGATGATGGTGCAGAGCGGCGCCGCCGACGTGGTGATCGCCGGCGGCGTGGAGAGCATGAGCAACATCGAGTACTACAGCACCGACATGCGCTGGGGCGCACGCTCGGGCAATGTGCGCTTTTTCGACCGCCTGGACCGCGGCCGCGAACGCTCGCAGCCGGTGGAGCGCTTCGGCAAGATCAGCGGAATGATCGAAACCGCCGAGAACCTGGCGCGCGACTACGGCATCACCCGCGACGAGGCCGACGCCTTCGCCGTGCGCAGCCACCAGAAGGCCGCCGCGGCCTGGGAAGCCGGCCGTTTCGCTGACGAGGTCATTCCCGTCAAAGTGCCCCAGCGCAAGGGCGATCCCCTGCTGTTCTCGCGCGATGAGGGCTTTCGCGCCGACGCCACGCTGGAGAGCATGGCCAAGCTGCGCGTGCTGATGCCGGGCGGCACCGTCACGGCCGGCAACGCCAGCCAGCAAAACGACGCCAGCGCCGCCTGCCTGATCGTGGCCGAGGACAAGCTGGCCGAGCTGGGCCTCACGCCCATGGCCACGCTGGTGGGTTGGGCCGCTGCGGGCTGCGAGCCATCGCACATGGGCATAGGCCCGGTGCCCGCCACGCAAAAGCTGCTGGCGCGCCTGGGCCTGAAGATCGACGACATGGACCTGGTGGAGCTGAACGAGGCCTTTGCCTGCCAGGTGCTGTCCGTGCTCAAAGGCTGGAACTGGCAGGACCAGGACGCCATCGCCCACAAGCTCAACGTCAACGGCTCGGGCATCTCGCTGGGCCACCCCATCGGCGCCACCGGCGTGCGCATCCTGGCAACCCTGCTGCACGAGCTGCAGCGCCGCAAGGGCCGCTATGGCCTGGAAACCATGTGCATTGGCGGCGGCCAGGGCATTGCTGCAGTGTTTGAACGGATGTGACGGTGCCGCGAGGGAAAACCCTCGCTAAGCAGACCCGAACCCCGGCTTAGGCAAAAGCAGATTCACAGGGCTCCAGCCGGGGCGCACCATCGCGACTATGGGTAACGATCTGGCCCCGCGCTTGGCCTGCCCCCTTCCCACATTCGCATTCATTCCAAACAGACAGGAAACATCCCCATGACCGCAGCCCCCCGCCGCCTCGCCCTGGCCGCCCTGGCACTGGCGCCTTTTGCCCTTGCATTGCCCGCCGCCGCGCAAGAAGGCCAGCCTGTGCGCCTCATCGTCGGCTATGCCGCAGGCGGCCCCGTGGACCAAGGCGCGCGCCTCTTCGGCCAGGCCTTGTCCAAGGAACTGGGCCAGCCGGTCATGGTGGAAAACAAGACCGGTGCCAATGCCACCATTGCGGGCAACGAAGTGGTGCGCGCCAAGCCCGATGGCATGACGCTGTGGTTTGCCGCCAGCCCCACCATCACCATCAGCCCCAACGTGATGACCAAGATGCCGTTCGACCCGGCCCGGGACCTGACGCCGGTGGCGCCCATCCTGAGTTACTACAACGTGCTGGTGGTCAACAACAACGAGCCCTACAAGAACGTGCGCGAGCTGGTGGCGAACGCCAAGGCCAACCCCGGCAAGCTGGCCTACGGTTCGGCCGGCGTGGGCGGCTCCAACCACCTGGGCGCACTGCTGTTTTCCAAGCGCAGCGGCATCGAGATGAACCACATCCCGTACAAGGGCAATGCTCCGGCGATGACCGACGTGATCGGCGGGCAGCTCAACATGATGCTGGACATCATCAGCACCGCCAGCACCTACATCCACAGCGGCAAGGTGCGCGCCATTGCCGTCACCTCGCCGCAGCGCAATGCCTCGCTGCCCGATGTGCCCACCTTCGCCGAGTCGGGCATCGAGGGTCTCAAGGGCTTTGACGTGGGCGGCTGGTATGGTGTCTATGGCCCCAAGGGCATGAGCCCTGAACTGGTGGCCAAGCTCAACAAGGCCGTCAATGCCGCACTGGCGCAGCCGGACCTGAAAAAGCGCTACAAGGAGCTGGGCTACGACGAGTGGACCGGCGCACCACAGAAACTGGCCGAGCGCGCCTCCCAGGAACGCGCCATGTGGGCCACGGTGACCCAGGGAATCACCGTCGACTGACATGGCGGAGCGCATCCACCACCTGCTGGACCGCTGGCTGGCCGAGGCGCCGCAGCAGCCCTTCATCCACCTGGCGGACGGCCGCAGCCTGCGCTTTGCCGACCTGGGTGCGCTCACCGACACCGCCGAGGCCGAGCTGCGCACACTGAACGTGCGCCCCGGCGACCGCGTGCTGGTGGTGGCCGAGAACTGCCCCGAGCACGCCGCCCTGATCCTGGCCTGCAGCCGCGTGGGCGCCTGGTCCTGTGGCGTGAATGCGCGCATGGCGCCGGCCGAGATCGACAGTTTCGTTGCCAAGGCCGATGCGCGCGTGGTGTTCTTCACGGCCGCCGCCTCGCGCAGCGCCGCCGCGCACGCACGGCGCTTTGCGGCCGTCGATTCGGCCCTGCCCGGCATGCAGCACAGCGCCGTGCGCGCCGATGCGCAGCCCGAGGCGGGCGCACTGCGCGATACGGTGGCCGCGCTGATCTTCACCTCGGGCACCACGGGCCAGCCCAAGGGCGTGATGCTCACGCACGACGCGCTGATCCATTTCGCCCGCGTCTCGGGCGCCTCGCGCGCGCTGGGGCCGCAAGACCGCAGCTACGCCTTCGTGCCCATGACCCACATCTTCGGCCTGGGCACGGTGCTGATCAGCTCGCTGCTGGCCGGCGCCCAGCTCGTGATGCGCCCGCAGTTCGATCCTGACGACCTGCTGGATGCGCTGGCCCACCACGGCGTGTCGCAGCTGCAGGGGCCGCCCGCGCTGTTCTCGCGCCTGCTGGCCCATCTGCAGGAGCGCGGAATTGCACGGCCCGCAGCGCCGGCGCTGCGCTACCTCTACACCGGCGCGGGCCCGCTGGACCTGGCCTTGAAGCAGCGCGTGGAGGCGGCCTTCGGCCAGGCGCTGCACCACGGCTACGGCCTGTCGGAATACGCGGGCTCGGTGCACCTCACACGCCTGGGCGAACAGCGCCCCGACACCAGCGCCGGCTACGCCGTGGTCGAGGCCGAGGTGCGCGTGACCGATCCGGCCACGGGCCAGCCGCTGCCGCTGGGCGAGCGCGGCGAGCTGTGGATCCGCGGCCGGGGCCTGATGCCCGGCTACTTTCGCGACCCCGAGGCCACCGCCGCAGTGATGCGCGAGGGTGGCTGGTATGCCAGCGGTGACCTGGGCGAAATGCATGCCGACGGCGCGCTGTTCGTCATGGGACGCCTGAAGGAAATGATCATCCGCTCGGGCTTCAACGTCTACCCGGCCGAGGTGGAGACCGCCCTCAACACCCACCCCAGCGTACAGCGCTCAGCCGTGGTGGGGCGCACCGTGGACGACGGCAACGAGGAGATCGTGGCCTTTGTCGAGCTGCGCCCCGGCGCCGCGCTGGACGCCGATGCCATGCAGGCGCACCTGCGCGAGTTGCTGGCGCCCTACAAGCGCCCGTCCCACATCGTCACGCTGGCGGAGCTGCCGACCAATACCAACGGCAAGGTGCTCAAGCGCACCTTGAAAGACCAGGCGCTGAGCCTCACCACCTGAACCACAGGAGACACACCATGCATTCCACCACCTCCCGCCGCAGCTTCATCGCCGGCAGCCTGCTTGCCGCGGCCCATCCACTGGCGGCGTTCGCGTCCGAGCCCTGGCCCAGCCGGCCCGTGCGCTTCATCGTGCCGTTTCCGCCGGGCGGCCCGGTGGACACCACGGCGCGCGTCTTCAGCCAGAAGCTGTCCGAAATCTGGAAAACCCCCACCGTCATCGACAACCGCGCGGGCGCGGGCGGCGTGGTGGGCGCCACGGCCGCCGCCAAGGAAGCGCCTGATGGCTACGGCCTCTTCGTGGGCGCCATCCACCACTCGGTCAACCCCTCGCTGATGGGCAAGCTGCCCTACGACATCGAGAAGGACTTCGCCCCCATCAGCTTCGCGGCCATGTTCCCGGTGTTCATCGTGGCGCACCCCTCGGTGCCGGCCAACACCATCCAGGAGCTGATCGCGCTGGCCAAGAAGGGCACGCCACTGGCCTATGGCTCGTCGGGCAACGGCGGCGGCACGCACCTGGCGGGTGAGCTGTTCAACATGGAAGCGGGCACCAAGCTGCAGCATGTGCCCTACAAGGGCAGCGCCCCGGCCATGAACGACCTGCTGGGCGGACAGGTGCAGCTGATGTTCAGCGACGCGCCCACGGCGCTGCCGCACATCAAGAGCGGCCGCGTCAAGGTGCTGGGCGTGGCCAGCCGCCAACGCTCAGCCATGCTGCCCAACGTGCCCACCGGCGTGGAGTCCGGCCTGCCCGGCTACGAGGCCTATTCCTGGGCGGCACTGTTCGCCCCCGCCAAGACGCCCCAGGCCGTGCTGGACAAGATCAACGCCGACTTCAATACCGCCATGAAGGACCCCGCCGTACGCCAGCGCCTGCTGGACGCCGGCGCCGAGGCAGACCCCGGCACGCAGGAGCAGATGCGCCAGCGCCTGCGCAGCGAACTGGACAAGTGGGCCAAGGTGATCAAGACGGCGGGGATCACGCCGGGGTGAGGGGAGCGCGCCGTACGGAGTTGTACGTATTACGGCGCGCCATCAGACGCGGCCCCCGCCTTGGGGCCGAACGTGTGGTCAGCGTTTTGCCACCAGCGGGCAGGCGGATTCGCCCAGCGGCACAAAGGCCTTGTCTGCAGGGATGGTGCTGACCAATTTGTAGTAGTCCCAGGGATACTTGGATTCGGTAGGTGCCTTGACTTGGAAGAGGTGCATGTCATGCACCATCATCCCGTCCTCGCGCAGCTTGCCGTTGCGGGTGAAGACATCGTTAATTGGCAATTCGCGCATCTTTGCAATCACGGCTTTGGCATCCGTGGTGCCTGCCGCCTCAGCAGCCTTGAGGTAGTGCCTGATGGACGAATAAGCGCCCATCTGACTCATGTTCGGCATGGCATTGACTTTGGCAAAGTACTTCTTTGAAAAAGCCCGTGTTTCATCGTTCAAGTCCCAGTAAAAAGCCTCCGACAGAAGCATGCCCTGGGCAGTCTTCAGGCCCACGGAGTGCACATCGTTGATGTACATCAGCAGGCTGGCAAGCTTCTGCTTGCTTTCTGGATTGATGCCGAATTCGCGAGCGGCCTTGATGGAATTGACCAAATCATTGCCGAAATTAGCAAGTCCGATCACATCGGCCTTGCTGGATTGTGCTTGCACGACGGCGGATGAAAAGTCAGTGGCATTGAGAGGGTGTCTAGTTTCGCCAATGACCTTCCCGCCCGCTGCGGTGAGAGCCTGGGTGGTTGCCTTGACAATGTCATGCCCGCCGGAATAGTCCGCTGTGATGAAGAACCAGTTCTTGCCGATGCGCTCGGCCGCGGCCTTGCCCACTGTGGTGGCCAGTGAGTAAGAGTTGTAGGCCCAGTGAGCCACTGTGGAACCACACAGATCGCCCGTGATGCGGTCGCTGGCTGGGCCGCTCATGACGAGCACCTTGTTCTTTTCCTTGGCAATGTTCAGTACTGCGAGTGCAGCCGCAGAGCCCCCCACGTCTTGAATGGCGTCGACGCCGTTGTCATACCACTCCCGGGCTTTCGCGGCAGCGGGGTCTGCCTTGCTCTGGTGGTCGAAGGTAAGAAGCTCGATTTTTCTGCCCAGTACCGTTCCGCCATGTTCTTCGATGGCCATCTGGGCGGCTGTAACGCTTCCCTTGCCGGTAATGGCGGAGTACACGCCAGACTGATCCACGATGATGCCGATCCGCACAGGTTGGCTGCTTTGTGCGTAGGACGTTGCGCAGGTCAGGGCGGTGGCGGTCAATACCACTAGCCGACGAGACCGGATGCTTGCCGGGGTAGATTTGTATGTTGCGAATCGCATGTTGTCTCCTTGTTTTCAGCCGTTGAGCACTTGGGATTCCTGGATCATCTTTTGCCAGCGCTGGCGCTCGTCTTGCAGGAAACGCTCGTACTCTGCAGGGGCTTGCCCCGTCACGCTGACGCCTTGTTTTTCCAGTTGTTCGCGCAGGCCCGGGGATCGCAGTGCGGTCACCGTAGCCTGGCCCAGCTTCTCCACCACGGAGGGCGGCGTCTTCTTGGGAACAAAAAGACCATTCCAGATGGGGGCGGCGTAGCCCGGGAAGCCTTGCTCAGCCACTGTGGGTACGTCCACCCAGGAGGCCATGCGGTTGGAATTGATCGTGGCCAGCACGCGCAACTTGCCGGCTTGAACTTGAGGCTTCGTAAAGAGAGCCGTCATGGTGCCCACATCGACACGCTGCTGCATCAGGTCAGGCAGCGCTGGGGCCTCTCCCTTGTAGGGGGCATGGATCATTTTCACGCCGCTGAGTTTGCTGAGGTATTCCATGGCGACGTTCATGGGCCCTAGCGGCCCGGTGGACATGTAGCGCACCTGCCCAGGGCGTTTTCTGGCGTCCTCCAGCAGGTCGGCCAGAGTTCGGTAGGGGCTATCGTGGGCTACCGCCAGCACATAGTCCACGTTGCAGATGGAGGCGACGGCGGTAAAGTCGCGCTGCGGCTTGTAGGACAGGTCAGGCATCGTGTGCTCCAGCACGATGTTGGTGCCCACTCCGCCCATCAGAATGCTGTAGCCATCGGCCTCGCTTTTCGCAACACTGGCGGCACCAATGGCACCGGCTGCACCGACCCGGTTGTCCACGATCACCGATTGCCCTAGCGATGCTTCCAACGCTTTGGCCAGTATCCGGCCCAGCACATCGGTGGCGCCGCCGGCGGCAAACGGCACCACAAGCCGCAGTGGCTTGGATGGGAAGGCCGGATCGGCCAGTGCCCTACCGGTCAGCAGTCCTCCTGTGACGGTTGCGACGCCAGCGCCTGCGGTGCTGCGCAGCCACTGGCGGCGCGTGAGCCCGGGAGGGGGCGCCCGGCGCATCGGTGACGAAAGATCCAACGGCTCATCGGTGTTATGGGGCATGGTGAATGTCTCCTGGTTGTATGTTTTTGCTGACTGTGGTTTTACAGACGGGTTGCGCTGATGGTGAGGCCGCCATCGACGTGCAGGGTCTGTCCCGTGATGTAGCCCGCCAGAGGGGCCAAGAAAAAACCGATCACGAAGGCCAGCTCCTCGGGATCGGATACGCGCTGCAAGGGCACGGCGGCCAGCAAGGCCTTGGTTGCAGCGGCCTCGGGCGGGCTGGCTTTTTTGAACATTTCTGTGGCCACGGGGCCGGGGGCAATCACATTGACCGTGATGTTGTGGGGCGCCAGCTCCAGCGCCCAGGTGCGGCTTGCACCAATGAGCGCGGCCTTGGAGGCGCTGTAGGCCGTGCGGTTGACCTTGCCCAATGCCGCACGCGATGAGATGTTCACCACCCGTCCCCCACCTGCTTCCTTCATGCCGGGAATGAGCGCCTGCAGGCAAATCAAGGCGGCATTGACGTTCACGGTCATGGCTTCGTTCATCTCTGACACGGTGACGTCGGCCAAACTGGTGGTGTGGGCAATGGCTGCGTTGTTGACCAGCCCATAAAAGGGTCTGTCTCGCAGCAGTCCTTCTATGGTGCGGCGAGTCGCCTCCAAATCCATCAGGTCACATGGGACGAATTGTTCGTTGGGGCCTGCATCCTCGGGAACATGGCGCGCCAGGCCCACGACTTGGTAGCCGGCGTTGGCCAGGTGGCGCATGGTGGCGCGCCCGATGCCGCGGCTGGCGCCGGTGACCAGCACGCGGCGGGGTGTTGCGGTTGAAATGATCATGGTCATACGCTGCCTCGCAGCAGTTGTCTTCCGATAATGGTTTTCTGTACCTCACTGGCACCTTCGTAGATGCGCATGGGACGAACTTCCCGGTACAGGCGTTCCACCACCGTGCCGCAGGTGATGCCCAAACCTCCCCACAACTGAACGGCGGCATCGACCACCTGGAATGCCGCCTCGGTGCCCTGCAGCTTGGCCATGGCTGCTTGCGTGGTGATACGCACTTGGCGCACATCGCGTGTCCATGCGGCCTTGTGCACCAGCAGGCGCGCGGCTTCCAGGGGAGTGGCCATCTCTGCGACTTTGTGGCGCACGGTGTCCATCTCCGACATCGCTCGGCCATACAGCTGCCGGGTGGTGACCCGGGCCACGGTTTCATCCAATGCCCGCTGTCCTATGCCGATGGCGGCTGCCCCCACGGAACTGCGGAAGATGTCCAGCACGGACATGGCGACCTTGAAGCCCTCGCCCAGTTCTCCGATCAGACGGTTGGCCGAGACGCGGCATTGGTCGAAATGGATTTCCGCCAAGGGGTGCGGCGCCAGGATGTCAATCTGCTTGTGGATGCGTAAGCCAGGGGTCTGTGCATCGACCAAAATGGCCGACAGCCCTCCGGCGCCCTTGCCCGGCTCAGTGCGGGCTACCACCACGTAAAAATCCGCGATCCCACCGTTGGAGATATAGGACTTGGCGCCTTCGATGATGTACTCGCCGTTCTCCAAGGTCGCGGTGGTGCGGGTGGATGCGACGTCCGACCCGCCATCCGGCTCCGTTAGAGCGAAGGCCGCCACCTTCTTCCCTGCGGCACAGGCGTGGACATAAGGCGCGCACAGGGCCGGCGAGCCTTTTTGCCAGAGTGCGGCAGCGCCGATGCCCTGCATGCTGAAGACAAAGTCAGCCAGCGGTGCGTAATAACCCAGGCATTCGCGCACCAGACAGATGGAGCGCAAGTCCACAGAAGGCGCTGACTCTGCCGTGCCTGGGTAGTGGCGCGGAACGGTGTACTGCAAAATGCCATGTGCAGCCAGAGACTGGCGCCAGTACGCGCATTGATCGGTCAGGCTGCCGTGGGGTTCTTCCTCCAGGGCCGCACGGTTGTCATCAATCCAGCGGTTGAGAGCGGCTACGACCTCGACGTGTCCGGTATCAAAAAACGGGGTTTCTGGCAAGATCCATTCGGTTTTCATTTTTCCTCCTCCTGCGCCACCAGGGACTGGGCAAGATCTCTCAGCTCATTGCGCTTGACCTTCTTGCCGTTGGGGCCCATGGTGAAAGGGAAGCTCTCTACGCTGAAGATGCGGATTGGCACCTTGTAGCGAGCAATCTGTTTATGCAGTTCGGCCTTGATGGAGTCCTCGTTCACCGGGCGCTGAGGGTCGGGGATGACAAAAGCCACCGGTCGCGCACTGCCCGCTGCATTCACCGCTACCACCTGGCACGCACTGGCGCCGCATTGGCCGAGCACCGCTTCTTCGATTTCCGCGGGGTTGACCAGAAACCCGCCGATGCGCAGCACATCCCCGAGCCGGGAAACGTGGGTGAATCCCCCGTCTCCATTGACATAGCCCAGGTCTCCTGATCGAAGGAAGCCATCTGGAGTGAAAGCCTTCGCGGTGGCCTCGGAGTTGCCCAAATACTCTTGCATCATGTAAGGGCCGCGGAACTCCAACTCGCCAGGCTCCATGGGGGCAGCGAGAGCGCCTGTTTCCAGCACCCGCACACGTACCTCTGAACTCGGGCTTACGGGGATACCGCCCGCTTGAGCGCGGCGAGGCAAGGGGGCAGTCGGGTCCTGGTGCGCGAACAGGGCCAGGGTTTCGCTCATGCCAAAACACCCGACCATTGGGATGCCCAACTGCTGAGCGTGGCCAGGTAACTCATCCAGGCCTGGAACGAAGTTGGCGTGGCCGAACATGCGCAGCGCCTTCGGGCGCCACGTGTCAGGCAGCGGCGCAATCATTTTTTCCACCATGTCGTTGGTGCCGAACATGTGGGTGATGGGTTGCTGCTGCAAAGTGCTTGCCGTGCGTGCGGGATCAAACGCTTCATGCAAGACCAGCCGGGCGCCGGCAGCCAGCGTTGCCATGGCCACGGTGTAGCCGAAGGCGCCACACATGGGCAGAGCCAGCAAAACGCTGCAATCACGATCTATCCCAAAGCTGGCCGCGGCATCCTGGGCATGCAGCGCTATGTTGGATTGGCCATGCACGATCAGTTTGGGCACGCTGGTCGTGCCTGAGGACGACACAATGATGCAAGGGTGTTCTGAAGTGTCTCGTGCCGTTTCGCACGGTGTGTCTAGCAAGGCATTCCAGTGGCGCAGGCGTGGGGCTGGGTGGTCTGCGCGTTGCAGCCAAGCTGGCAAATCATGGCTGGGTGTATGGACCGTGGCATCGATCAGGCATTGCAGGGAGCCTGCATGCTGTTGCCACACCTGAGCCAGACTGCTGCTTTCTGGCAGGGCCGTCGCGTCCAAGGGGTTCACGCCGTTGGAGGCGACGGGGCCGTTGACCACGGATCGATCGAACGCCAGCGCCTTGCAGCGGGCGCGGTCAATGAAGTTGACTAGCTCCTTCACACCGAGCTTCAGATTCAGGCTCAAACTCGCAACGCCAAGGCGGGCACATGCCAGATGCAGGATGAGCCAACGCGGAGTGTTGGGTAGCCAGATTCCCAGCACGTCCCCGGCCTGCAGACCCTGGCACTGCAGGCCGTTGGCCACGCGGCCGACTTGGGCGCGCAGTTCGGTATATGTGAGATCTTCATCACCAAAGCTCAGGGCCACGGCATCCCAAGGTGCCCGCGCCAGCATGTCCGAGAGCGTTGTCAGTCGGTGGTTGACGGGCGCGGCTGATGCCGCTGTGACAGCATGCATGCAACCGCTCCTCAGACTGTGGCCACGGGTGTTACGGGGGAGCCCACGGCGCCCGGCAGACGCAAGGCGGGGGCTGTGAGCATGAAGCGATGACGGCCAGCCTCTTGCAGCCATTGCGCCAACTCATGGAGATACCACATCTCACCAAAGGGCATGCCCAACTTGAACAGGCACAGCTCATGCAGAGGCAGAAAGGCACAGACCCCATTGGCCGGACGACCGGGTACGGCTTCTACCCCATAGTTATCGGCCACGAGGGTGGTGATCTCGCTGTCGATGATCCATTGATGCAATTCCGGGTCGCGACCGTCCAGCACGGCGCCCACGGTTTCCGGCATGTCGGCCTGGGGCTGTCCGTTGCAGGCAATCAGCAGGTCCGTGAAGCCGGTGTACAGCGCCACAATGTCACCCTTGCTGACCTCGATACCGTCTTGCTCCATGACCTGTTTGAGCATTCGGCCGGATACCAGCGTATGGCCGTCGCCAAAATGCTTGCGCAGATTGATCAGCACACCCCGGCCCTGGATGGCTTGCTCAGCCAGGCGCTCCACCCCCAGGGCCTTGGCGCGCGACTGGCCATCCATATCCGGCAAATCCTGGGGGGCCAGAATGTCGATGCCGGCCTGAAAACCGTTGTAATAAACAAGTTCGTCGATGCCGTCGCCATTCACATCGAAATGGCTGCCGACATGGGATAACGCGTCCCATTGCGTGGAATACTGCAGGTAGATCTGGGCGTAGTCATCGCACACCACATCGGTGTAGTTCGGGTTTTCCTGCGAAAGGGCGAAGTTCATGCCGGGACCCAACGGGCGTCTGGACGGTTTGATAACTGGAGGGTGGCGCCTGGGGTTGAGAGCATTGCCACCAGGTAAGTCCAAGGGCAGACTCAGGCAAAAGCGCTGGCCGGTCTGGATCTCCCGCGCAGCTTCTCGCACCTTTTCGGCTGTCAGGTAGTTCAATCGACCCAACTGATCATCCTGGCCGAAATCTCCCCAGTTGGATTGCGGCGGTCGCTTGGTCCAGCGTGGAGCATTGCCTTGCCCCACCACGGGTGGAACATGTGGCGCGTGTATAGGTCGATATGCGTTCATCTCAATCTCCAGATAACGTGTGAGACAGTCCGTCGCATTGATATGCCGTAAGTTGGCAATGAAGAGCGGCGAAGGCTTGCGACGCACTATGGGTCGAGGGACAGCAAATGACAAAAGCGGAGAACGGCAATGTTCACCATATGAACTCAGGTTTTCCCGGAGCGCAAAGTCCGGCGCGCCTGGTGACTGTCCTGGGGTGGATTGCGCGCAATCATGTGCAAGGCTTGTCCATCAGGGAGCTGACGGATCTATCAGAGCTTGACCGTTCCACGGCCCGGCGGCTGTTGATGGTGCTGGTGCAGACAGGCTACGCTGCCAAAGACGAACTGACCGGGCGTTATCGACTGGGGGTGGAGGCCATGCTGACGGGAATGGCGGCCATGACCAAACCGCCCATATTCGAGGCCTGTCACCCGGCCATGGTGAACATCGCCAGGCGTACGGGTGATACGGTTTTTCTCATCGTCCGCATTGGCGATTCCGCGCATTGCCTGCATGTGGAGGTGGGGCGCAATCCCCTGTATGCCCATAGCCTTATGGCGGGGCAAGCCCGCCTCTTAGGCCAGGGCACGGCCAGCCTGGCCCTGGCGGCAACCCTGCGCGACAGGGAATTGGGTCAGATCTATCAGCGGCGCAGCCTGGACTATGACGCGGTTGGCATCAGTCAGGAACGCCTGCAGGACATGGTGAGCCGCACGCGCAGGATGCAACATTCCGACAGCCTCAATCTGCTCACTTCCGGCGCTGCCGGGATCGGTGTTGCGATCAGCTTTCAAACCAACCACGTGGCAGCCATCAGCGTGGCGGCACACAACGCCACCATGACTGCCGCGCACAAGGATGAAATACTGAAGGTCATAGATGATGAGCTGAGGCGTGCAGGCATCGCGGTGTACCGATATCTGTAGATTCAAGCGCTCCCAAAGGAGGCGCAAGCTACGTAACGGGCGGGGTGTAAAGACGCCCTTTCAAATTGCCGAATTGAAGCCCGTCGCCACTGCGGGCATGCTGGCAAGCGATAAGACTTACACCAGCCACAAATGCACCTGAGCGCACAAACCCACTACCAGGCCGAGCTGAATGCCGGCCGCTTTTGCCTGCAGCACTGCCCGCAGTGCCACCACCATGTGTTCACACCGCGTGAGCTGTGCCCGCACTGCGGCGCCAGCCCGCTGCGCTGGGTGCGTGCCAGCGGCCTGGGCACCGTCTATTCCACCACCACCATCGCGCGCAAGGCGGATGCGGGTGGCAACTACAACGTGGCCTTGATCGACCTGGACGAGGGCGTGCGCATGATGAGCCGCGTGGAAGGCGTGGCGCCCGAGGCCGTGACGATTGGCCAGCGCGTGCAGGCCCATGTGGCGCAAAAGGACGGGCGCGGCCTGGTGCTGTTCACCCCGGCACAAGCGCAAGGAGGTGCAGCATGAGCCGCGTTCCCCAATCCCACCTGGACGCCGCCGCCGTGAACCGCCCGCTGCGCGGCCGAGTGGCCATTGTCGGCGCCGCCACCTATGGCTGTGGCGAGGCGGCCGGCATGGACGACATGACGCTGCTGGTGCGTGCCGCGCACGCCGCCGTGGCCGATGCCGGCCTGACCATGCAGGACATCGACGGCCTGGCCACCTGCAGCGTGAACGCCAGCATGTGGACCATGCCGGTGATCGAGCACCTGGGCATCAACCCGACCTACGTGGACGGCACGATGATCGGCGGCAGCAGCTTCATCGCCCACCTGCTGCCCGCGATCCGCGCGCTGGAGGCCGGGCAGTGCAAGGCCGTGCTGGTGTGCTACGGCAGTGCGCAGCGCTCGGCCACGTTCGGCCGCAAGGAAGGCGTGGCCGCGCGGCGTTTTCTGGACCCGCAGCCCTATGAGCATCCCTATGAGCCGGTGCTGCCCGTGGCGGCCTACGCGCTGGCTGCCGCACGCCACATGCACGAATTCGGCACCACACGCGAACAGCTGGCCGAAGTGGCCGTGGCCGCGCGCGCCTGGGCGCAGCGCAACCCCGAGGCTTTCATGCGCGATCCGCTCACCATCGAGGACGTGCTCTCGGCCCGGCCGATTGCCAGCCCGCTCACCGTGCGCGACTGCTGCCTGGTGACGGATGGCGGCGGTGCCATCGTGCTCACGCGTGCCGAGCGTGCGCGCGACCTGCCCAATCCTCCCGTCTATGTGCTGGGCAATGCCACGGCCATCTGGAACCGCCAGATCTCCTGCATGCCCGACCTGACGACGACCAGCGCAGCGCAGTCGGGCGCGCAGGCCTTTGCGATGGCGGGCCTGACGGCGGTCGACATGGACATGGCCCAGGTGTATGACGCCTTCACCATCAATACCCTGCTGTTCCTGGAAGACCTGGGCTTTTGCGCCAAGGGCGAGGGCGGCGCCTTCGTGCAGGGCGGCGCCATTGCGCCCGGCGGGCGCCTGGCCGTCAACACCAACGGCGGTGGCCTGTCGTGCGTGCACCCGGGCATGTACGGCATCTTTGCGCTGATCGAGGCCGTGCGCCAGCTGCGCGGCGAGGCTGGCGCGCGCCAGCTCCAGCAGCACCGCACGGCCGTGGTGCACGGCAATGGCGGCACGCTGTCGAGCCAGTCCACCGCCGTGCTGGGCACGGCCGAAACCCTCTGAACATTGAAAGAACCCTGACCATGATCCGCGATCCAGAAATTTTGGAAGCCCTGCTCGACAGCGTGCGCCGCTTTGTGCGCGAGCGCCTGGTGCCGGCCGAGAACGAAGTGGCCGAGACCGACGAGATCCCCGAATCCATCGTGCAGGAGATGCGCAACCTGGGCCTGTTCGGCATGACCATCCCCGAAAAGTTCGGCGGACTGGAGCTGACCATGGAAGAGGAATGCCGCGTGCTGCTGGAGCTGTGCCAGACCGCGCCGGCCTTCCGCTCCATCATCGGCACCACGGTGGGCATCGGTTCGCAGGGCATCCTGATGGACGGCACGCCCGAGCAGCAGGCCGAGTGGCTGCCCAAGCTGGCCACCGGCGAGGTGATCGCCTCGTTTGCGCTGACCGAGCCCGAGGCGGGTTCGGACGCCGCATCGCTGCGCACCACCGCGATCAAGGACGGCGACTTCTACATCGTCAACGGCACCAAGCGCTACATCACCAACGCGCCGCACGCCGGCATGTTCACGCTGATGGCCCGCACCAACCCCGACAACAAGGGCGCGGGCGGCGTGTCCTCCTTCATCGTGGACGCCAAGACGCCCGGCATCAGCTTCGGCAAATACGACAAGAAGATGGGCCAGCGCGGCGCCCACACCTGCGACGTGATCTTCGACAACGTCAGGGTGCCGGCCGCCAACCTCATCGGCCTGCAGGAGGGCCGCGGCTTCAAGACCGCCATGAAGGTGCTGGAGAAAGGCCGCATCCACATCGCCGCGGTGGCCGTGGGCGTGGCCAAGCGCATGCTGCGCGATGCGCTGGCCTACGCGCTGGAGCGCAAGCAGTTTGGCCAGGCGATTTGCGACTTCCAGCTGGTGCAGGCCATGCTGGCCGACAGCCAGGCCGAGCTGTACGCGGCCGAGTGCATGACCATCGACGCCGCGCGCCGCCGCGACGACGGCCACAACGTCTCCACCGAGGCCTCGTGCGCCAAGATGTTCGCCACCGAGATGTGCGGCCGCGTGGCCGACCGCGCGGTGCAGATCCTGGGCGGTGCGGGCTACATGGCCGAGTACGGCATCGAGCGCTTTTACCGCGACGTGCGCCTGTTCCGCCTGTACGAGGGCACAACGCAGATCCAGCAGATCATCATCGCGCGCAACATGGTGCGCGAGGCACGCGACGCATGAACAAGGCGCCAGGCGAATCAGCCGCCGATGTGCCGGACCAGGCCGCGCCGCCGCCCGACCGCAGCGCCTTCATGCGCCTGATCGGTGCTGCACAGGTGCCTGCGCCGCCGGGCAAGGTGCATGTGAGGCTGCCGCACCTGCGCGAGGAGCTGCTCAACCAGCTGCCAGCCGCCCATGGCGGTGTGGTCATGACCTTGCTGGATTCTGTCATGTCGCGCGCAGCGGGCGAGCTGCCGGGCGCTCCATCGCAGACTGCGGTGACGGTGGAGATGTCCAGCCGCTTTCATCGCCCGGCCCGGGGCCCGCTGCTGGCCGAAGGGTGGGTGGTGCATGCCACGCGCAGCCTGTGCAGCTGCGCCGGCCAGCTGATCGACGAGCAGGGCCAGGTGGTGGCCACGGCCAGCGGCACCTTCAAGTACTGGCTGGCGCCGGTGACCTGGAAGTCTATCGAGTGAGTCTTGAGTAAAAGTGGCTCTGGCGCTTGTGCAGCAAGTGCCAGCAGCTATTTTTCAATCGCATCACGTCAATTCCAGCCGCCCCTGCGCGTCGGCCACCAGCAGCTCCACCAGCTCCTGGGCAAAGCTGGGCAGGGCCTCCAGGCTGCGCACGCAGATCTGCATCTCGCGCACCGACCAGGCATCCGACAGCGGCACGATGGCGATGTCCATGCTGTGCGCGTGGCGGCTGGCGGCCGACTCGGGCAGCACGCCCACACCCACGCCGGCCTCGATCATGCGGCACGCTGTCTCGAAGTTGCTCACCTGGATGCGCAGCTTGATCGGGCGGTGCAGCTGGTCGCTGGCCTGGCGCAAGAAGGCGTGGATGGCGCTGGATTCGTGCAGCCCCACATAGTCCAGATCCAGCGTGTCGGCAAAGTCGATCTGCATCTCGCCGTCCAGCGCATGGCCCTTGGGCACCACCAGCACCAGCCGGTCGCAGCGGTAGGGCAGGGTCTCCAGGTTCTCGGTGCGCACCAGCCCGGCAACGATGCCGATGTCGGTCTGCCCCTCGGTCACGGCGCGCACGATGTCGTGCGACAGGCGCTCGCGCAGGTCGATGTTCACGTCCGGATTGCGGCGCAGGTAGTGGCGCAGCACGGGCGGCAAAAATTCACCCAGCGAGGTGGTGTTGGCAAACACGCGCACATGGCCCTTGATGCCGCGCACGTACTCCTGCATGTCGCCGCGCAGGTGCTCGATCTGGCCCAGCACCATGCGCGCATGGGTCACGAAGGCCTGGCCCGGCGGGGTCAGCGTCACGCCCTGGCTGGTGCGGTACAGCAGCTTGGTGCCGATGCTTTCCTCGAGGTTCTTGATGCGCGTACTGGCTGCGGGCAGGGAGATGAAAGAGAGTTCCGCGCCGCGCGTCATGCTGTTGGCGTCGGCGATGTGCACCATCAGGCGCAGGTCTACAAGATCGAAATGCATGGCCATGCGCGCATTGTAGAGAGACGGGTGCCGCACCCCGGTACGTCGGCCCTGCCCTGCACAGGCACAAACGCCGCCTTCAGCAAAAGCAAAGCCGCCGCGCGCGCCACCGCTCTAGGATGGCGACCTTGCCTGCCATGTGCAGGCCACCCTACAGGCACCACCGAAAGACGCCATGGCCACCACTCCCCCCGCCACCACCCCTGCCTCCCCTGCCCCGCACAGCGCGGCGGCGCAACGCGTGGGGGCCCTGGGCCACCTGCGCGTACTCGACCTCTCGCGCGTGCTCGCCGGCCCCTGGTGCACCCAGAACCTGGCCGACATGGGCGCCGACGTGATCAAGATCGAAAAACCCGGCGAGGGCGACGACACGCGCCACTGGGGCCCGCCCTTTTTTGCCGACGCGGCCGGCGCTTCCACCGACAACGCCTGCTACTTCGCCGCCTGCAACCGCAACAAGCGCTCGGTCACCATGGACATGGCCACACCCGAAGGCCAGGAACTCATCCGCGAACTGGCCTGCCAGAGCGACGTGCTGGTGGAAAACTTCAAGACCGGCGGCCTGGCGCGCTACGGCCTGGACTACGCCAGCCTGAGCCGCCTCAACCCGCGCCTGATCTACTGCTCGGTCACGGGCTTTGGCCAGACCGGTCCCTATGCATCGCGCGCTGGCTACGACATGCTGGTGCAGGCCATGAGCGGGCTCATGAGCATCACCGGCCACGCCGACGCCGAGCCCGGCGGTGGCCCGCTGCGCGTGGGGGTGGCCGTGATCGACCTGTTCACCGGCATGTACGCCACCAGCGCCATCCTCAGCGCTCTGGAAGCGCGCCACCACACGGGCCGCGGCCAGCACATCGACATGGCCCTGCTGGACGTGGCCATGGCCATCCTGGCCAACCAGGGCACGGGCTACCTCAACTCCGGCAGCGTGCCCCAGCGCCAGGGCAACACCCACCCCAGCGTCGTGCCCTACCAGGATTTCCCCACGCAGGACGGCAACGTGCTGCTGGCCATCGGCAACGACGGGCAGTTCGCGCGCTTTTGCGCCGCCGCCGGCGTGGACTGGGCGCAGGATGCGCGCTTCACCACCAACGCCGGCCGCGTCAAACACCGCGACACCCTCATCCCCATGATGAGCGCACTCACGCGCACGCGGCCCATGGCCGAATGGGTGCGCCTGCTGGAAGACAAGGCCGTGCCCTGCGGCCCCATCAACCACATCGGCCAGGCCTTTGACGACCCCCAGGTGCAATACCGGGGCCTGCGCGTGGAGCAGGAGCGCTACCCCGGCGCCCAGCCACCAGCAGGCGAGCACGTCAACCGCGTGGTGACCACGGCCAGCCCGATGCGCCTGTCCGACACACCGCCCACCCTGCGCCATGCACCACCGGCCCTGGGCCAGCACACCGAACAGGTATTGCGCGAACGCCTGGGCGTGGACGCCCAGCGCATGGCCGCCCTGCGCGCCAAGGGCGTGGTCTAAAACCGCAGCCAGCCCACCGGCAGGGCTGCGGCATCACTCAACCCGGTTCCACTCCAGCGCACGGCTGCGCCAGTGCTCTTCGATGGTCTGAGTGAAATCGGCGCGCACCAGCTTGGCGCGCTGCTCCAGCCAGTCGGCGTTTTCGCGCCGGATCACGATGCCTTCGAGGTTGCCCTGGCGGAACTGGCTGTGCGTTGCATGCACCCGTTCGCGCAGCTGGTCGAGATCCACCGGCCCGGCGTACAGGCGCGGTACCGTCATGAAACCCATGCGGGCCGCCCATTCGTTGCGCCGCGTGGTGCTCCAGAACCGGCCGGTGCTGCGGTCGTACACGTCGAACAGCAGCCACCAGTCGGGCAGCGTGGCGTAGTCGAGCGAGTGGCGGGCGGCGCACCATTCGCCAAACGCCACCAGGTCGGTGCCCAGCGCGTCGAACAGCTTGTCTTCGTGCGCAGCCAGCCAGGGGCCCAGCCGGGCAAATTGCCCATGGAAGGGCTGCGGCAGATACTGGCCACGGTTTTGCGCGCGCAGCACGCCGTCGGGTGACACCGAAAAGCCCAGGTTGGCGCCGTCAAGCTTTTCTTCCAGCACCACCTCGCCGGCCAGCAATTCGTGCGCCTCGTCGGGCGACAGCACCTTGTCATCGCGCGGCGCGCCGGTGGCCAGCCACGCGATGTGCGGGGTGTGGGGAAATCGGAAGAAATCAGTCATATCGCGCCTTTTTTCCATGCTTGGTGTGCCAACGCGCCACCAGCCAGTCGTGCAACAAATTCTCCACCTCCAGGCCCACCGTCCGCAGCGCCTGCTGGCAGTCGAGCCAATCGGTATCGCTGGCATTGGTGAGCTGGCAGGCGCTGCCCAGCGCAAGCGCGGCCAGTGCGGCGGCCACCATCTTGCGGTCGGCCAGGTCGGTCACGGCGCTGGCCAGCGCGGGGGGCAGCACGGCATTGCCATCGGCATCGGGCTGCAGATCCACCCAGACCACCTCGTTGTGGTCGATCTTGTGCATCATCACCAGCCAGCCATAGTCCTGCTCGGAGAGCTTGTGCCCGTATTCGCCGCACACCTGCCAGCCGGCATCGAGCACGGCGTGGCGCGTGGGGTCGGCCTCGAAGGCCTCCAGCCAGTCGAACACGCGCTGGCGCAGCGCGGCGTCGTCCACCGGCGTCCCCTCGGCACGAAAAGGTGAACCCGCATCGGCCGCGCTGGCCACGATGAGCACATTGGTATCCACCAGCCGCGAGGCGGGCAGGGTCTGCGGGCCGCAAGCCTCAGCCACCGGCCGCTTCCCGCATGCGCTGCGCCCGGGCACGCGCCTGCTCGCGCGCCTCGCCCAGGGCGTCGCCAAAAAAGCGTGGCGGCCAATTGCGCACCGTGCCGAATTCATCCACTTCCAGCGGCACCAGCACGGCGTTGGCGCCCTGCCGCTCCACGAACAGCATCTGGCAGTGGTCGGTGGTGGTCTGGCGGCGTGCCAGCAGCGTCTGCATGCGGCGAAACAGGTGCTCGGAATGCGTTTCCACCAGAAACTGCACCTGGCGCTGCTGGCTGACTTCGGCAAACAGCTCGGCCAGCACTGCCTGGGCCAGCGGGTGCAGGTGGATTTCGGGCTCTTCCAGCAGCACTGTGCTGCCCGGCGGCACGCAATAGGCCACCGTCAGCACGGGCAGCACCTGCGCCACGCCCACCCCGACATCGCGCAGGTTGGCGGCCACGCCGTCCTTGTGCACCAGCAGTTCGTAGCGGCCGGATCGCCCCAGCTGGCGCACCTCGATGCGGTCGGCCAGGCCCATGCGCTGCAGCGCTGCCGACACGCTGCGCAGCGCCGCGCCCTGCCCCACGCCCGGTTGCAGGGCGTCGGACAGCAAGGCATTGATGGCCTGCTGGCCTTCTGCCCCCACGGCCCCGGGCGTGCCCTTGCTCCACACCTGGTCGCGCGCGGGCCGCTGGCGCAGCGGGCCCAGGTAGACGATGGCTTCCAGCTCGCGGCGCAGGGCCAGGCTCAGGTCCTGCAGATGGGCGCCATCGGGGCCCAGCAGGGCGATGGCATCGGCCGAGAACGCCATCGAGCGCTCGGGCGCCAGCTGCGGCCCCTTGCCGCGTGGCCGGGGCTCGTCATCCACCCACACCGCATAGGCGCCGCGCTCGCGGCGCACGGCCCGGAACTGCCGCGCCACGGTGGACAGCGACAGCGCCTGCACCACCACGGCGCCGCTGGCCGTCTTGCCGTAGCTGCAGGCAAAGCGGCCGTGGCGCACACGCTCGCCCTCGGGGCGCTCGAACTCCAGCACGATCTCGAACTGGCGCGGGGCCGCGCCATGCGCCAGCACGGCATTGAAGTCGCCCAGGCTGACCAGGTCGTTGGCTTCGTCGCCACCCAGGTTCAGGTGCAGTGTGCGATCGGGCGCGGCGGCGGTCTGCTTGAGCAGCAGCAGGCTTTGCAGCAGAGTGGACTTGCCCGACGAGTTGCTGCCCAGCAGCATGGTGACCGGCGCCAGCCGCACGCTGCCACTGTCGCGCCAGGCCTTGAGGTTCTTGAGCTGCAGGTGCTTGATCATGTGCGTCGTTTCGCCGCCCCAGGCGTGGTCGGTGGCGGGCTGCGGGCGGGCCGCCCATGCCCAGCCACTCAGCGCCTGTTCACGATCTCCCAGGGGTCGCGCGAGATTGTGAAAAGGCTCTCAGGCGGGCTCTCGGTAGAAAAGTTGCCGCGTCTTCACCGGCGCCACCGCCCGGGCAATGGCACCAATGTGGTCGGGCGTGGTGCCGCAGCAGCCGCCCACGATATTCACCAGCCCTTCGGCCGCAAACTCGTGCACCAGCCGGCTGGTGATCTCGGGCGTCTCGTCAAAACCGGTGTCGCTCATGGGGTTGGGCAGGCCGGCGTTGGGGTAGCAGCTGATGAAGGTGTCCTCGGCCACGCGGTTCAGCTCCTGGATATAGGGGCGCATCAGCGTGGCGCCCAGGGCGCAGTTGAGGCCGATGGCCAGCGGGCGCGCATGGCGCACGCTGTGCCAGAAGGCCGTCACGGTCTGGCCCGACAGGATGCGGCCCGAGGCATCAGTGACGGTGCCGCTGATGATCAGGGGCAGGCGCTCGCCGCTCTTTTCAAAGAACTCGTCGATGGCGAACAGTGCGGCCTTGGCGTTGAGGGTGTCAAAAATCGTCTCGACCAGCAGCACGTCGGCGCCGCCCTCGACCAGGGCCTCGACCTGTTCGTAGTAGGCGGCACGCAGCTGCTCGAAATCGACGTTGCGCGCGCCGGGGTCGTTCACATCGGGGCTGATGCTGGCCGTCTTGGGCGTGGGGCCCAGGGCGCCGACGACGAAGCGCGGCTTGTCGGGTGTCGAATACTTGTCGCAGGCCGCGCGGGCCAGCTGGGCCGAGCGCAGGTTCATCTCGCGCGCCAGGTGGGCCATCTTGTAGTCCTCCTGCGCTATGGTGGTTGCACCAAAGGTGTTGGTCTCGATCAGGTCGGCCCCGGCGGCAAGATACCGCTCGTGGATGTCGCGGATCACGTCGGGCCGCGTGAGCGACAGCAGTTCGTTGTTGCCCTTCACGTCGCGCGGAAAGTCCTTGAAGCGCTCGCCCGCACCATCGGGGCCCGTGTAGCCCTCCCCCCGGTACTGCGCCTCGCCCAGCCTGAAACGCTGGATCATGGTGCCCATGGCACCGTCGAGGATGACGATGCGTTGGGCGAGGATGTCGGGGAGCTCAGCGGCGCGGGTGTAGTGAAGGGCTTGCATGGGGCCATTGTAGGAAAGACGCCCTGCACGCTCGCCCGGCCGGGTGGTGGCCCGGTTTCACGCCGCCTTGCGCGCAAATCCCAGCACCGCCTCCAGCATGCGCCGCAGGTGCGGCTGCACCTGCGCGGCCAGCGCGGGCAGGTAGTCAAACGGCAACGCCTCCTGCATGTAGCTGCATTGGGTCATTTCCAGCTGGACGGCATGCACCCCCTGCCCCGGCTGGCCGTAGTGGCGCGTGATGTATCCGCCCTGGAACCGGCCATTGAGCACGGCGGTGTATCCCGTGGCGGCCTTGGCGATGGCCAGGAGCTCCTGCGCCAGTGCGGTGTCACAGCTCGCGCCGTTGGCGGTGCCCAGGTTCAGGTCCGGCAACCTGCCCTCGAAGAAGCGCGGAAGCACCGAGCGGATCGAGTGCGCATCCCACAGCATGGCCACGCCGTGCCGGGCGCGGATGCGGTCGAGTTCGGCGCGCAACTGCGCGTGGTAGGGCGCCCAGACGGCATCGCGGCGCGCCGCGATCTCCGCCGGCCCCGGCACATCCCCCTGGGCATAGATGGGGGTGTCGTCGAAGGTGTCGATGGGGCACAGCCCCGTCACGCTCTGGCCCGGGTACAGGCTGGCCCCGTCGGGCGGGCGGTTCAGGTCCACCACGTAGCGCGAATGGGTGGCCACCAGGATCGATGCCCCCATGTCGCGGGCAAATGCATACAGGCGGTCCATGTGCCAGTCGGTGTCGGGCACCTGGCGGGCCTCGTCGGTGAAGCGGGCGGCCAGGGCGGGCGGCACATAGGTGCCCGCATGGGGCATGGAGATGAGCAGCGGCTGTGTGCCCTGGTGAAAGACGAATGGCGGGTGGGTGGTGTCGGTCATGGCGGATTCCGTCAAGGGGTGGAAGTGGGTTGGGCTGCCTGCATCAATCCGGCGCAATGGTGGCAGAGCGCGCAGCCACAAAGGCCTGCGCGGCCGTCTCGTGCAGCGCATGGCGGCCCTGGGATACGCGGCACACGCCCGCCACCCACAGGCTGTCGATGGCCGAGGTGCGGTGGCTGCCAAACACATGGGCCGAGAGCATGCTGTGCGGCGGCAGGTCACGCAGCGCCACATGGTGCGCATCGAGCGCCAGCATGTCGGCCTGCTGGCCCACAGCCAGACCGGCGATGGCGCGCCCGGCGGCCTGCGCCCCTCCCTGCACGGCCTGCAAGGTCATGGCGGTAGCCACCTCGGCCTGTGCGGTGCTGGCCAGCACGTTGCGCTGGTGGCGTTGCAGGCGCTGGCTGTATTCGAGCATCAGCAATTCTTCGGCCGCATTCACACAGGCGTGGCTGTCCGAGCCCACACCCCAGCGGCCGCCGTGCTGCAGCCACAGCGGCATGTCGAAGATGCCGTCACCCAGGTTGGCCTCGGTGGTGGGGCATATGCCGGCCACAGCGCCGCTGCGGGCAGCGCCCGCGTATTCGGCAGGCGTCATGTGCGTGGCGTGCACCAGGCACCAGCGCGCATCCACGGGGGCGTGCTGAAGCAGCCATTGCACGGGACGCTGGCCGCTCCAGGCGATGCAATCCTCCACCTCCTGCGTCTGCTCCGCTATGTGAATGTGGATGGGGGCCTGCGGATTCAGGGCGGTGAGGCCCCGCACGGCAGCCGCCAGGCTGTCGGGGGGCACGGCGCGCAGGGAATGCGGCGCCAGGCCCAGAGCCGCCTTTTGCGCCTGTGTGGCGGGCGCCAGACGCTCTAACAATGAGAGCATATTGTCCGTGCTGCGAATGAACCGGGCCTGGTCCTGGCGGGGGGGCGTGCCGCCAAACCCGCTGGTCTGGTACAGCACGGGCAGCAAGGTGATGCCCATGCCCGCATTGCGCGCAGCGCGCAGCAGCGCCAGTGACAGCGTGGCATCATCGGCATAGGGGGTGCCACCCTGGTCGTGGTGCACATAGTGGAACTCGCACACCGCGGTGTAACCCGCCTCCAGCATCTCCACATACAGCCAGGTGGCGATGGCTTCCAGCGATTCCGGCGTGATGCGTGCGGCAAAGCGGTACATCAGGTTGCGCCAGCTCCAGAAGCTGTCCTGGCTTTCTGCACGGTATTCGGTCAAGCCAGCAAAAGCGCGCTGGAACGCGTGCGAATGCAGGTTGGGCATGCCGGGCAGCAGCGGCCCTTTTGCCACGGGCACCCCCGCTGGTGCCACCGAATCGGCCGCCACGCCAGTGAGGCACCCGTCGCCGTTCCATTGCACCAGTACGTTGCGCGCCCATCCGGTGGGCAGCAAGGCGTGGGCCGCGAAGAGGCTGCGGCCTGTCGATTCGTGATCAAGCGCCATGGCGGGCTCCTTGTGCGGCGCAGATTCCCATGCCATCGTTCGCCACGCGGCCCTGGCGCACGATGGTGGCCGCCGGCTTGTGTCCAAACCAGTAGGCCAGTTCAGCCGCCTCAGCCACGGGCCACAGCACGAAATTGGCAGGCCGGCCTGCGGCGATGAGGCCGAGCGAGTCCTGCAGTCCCAGCGCGCGGGCGGCGTGCGTGGTGATGCCCGCCAACGCCTCGGGCACCGTCAGGCGGAACAGCGTGCAGGCCATGTTGGCCATGAGCAGCAAGCTGAGCGCGGGCGACGTGCCGGGGTTGTGGTCGGTGGACACGGCCATGGGCACACCCGCAGCGCGAAGTTGCGCAATGGGCGGCAGCTGCGTGTCGCGCAGCGTGTAGTAGGCGCCGGGCAGCAGCACGGCGACGGTGCCAGCGGCCTGCATGGCGTCAATGCCGGCCTGCGACAGATGCTCGATGTGGTCGCACGACAAGGCGCCATGGCGCGCGGCCAGCGCCGAGCCGCCCATGTCCGAGAGCTGCTCGGCGTGCAGCTTGACGGGGATGCCGAGCTGCTGCGCAGCGCGAAAGACCTGCTCGGTCTCGGCCAGCGTGAAGGCGATGCGCTCGCAGAACACATCGACCGCATCGACCAGCCCCTCGGCGGCCAGCGCGGGCAGCATCTCCTGGCACACCAGATCGATGTAGTCCTGGCTGCGGCCCGCGTATTCGGGTGGCAGCGCATGCGCGCCCAGGAAGGTGGTGCGCACCGTGACGCCAAACGCTTCGCCCAGGCGGCGGGCCACGCGCAACTGCTTGCGCTCGTGCTCCAGCGCCAGGCCGTAGCCGGACTTGATTTCGATGGCACACACGCCTTCATCGAGCAGCGCCTGCAGGCGCGGCACGGCCAGCGCGAACAGCTCGTCCTCGGTGGCCGCGCGCGTGGCGCGAACGGACGACACGATGCCCCCGCCCGCCTTTGCCACTTCTTCGTACGTGGCACCGGCCAGGCGCATGGCAAATTCATTCGCGCGCTGGCCGCCATAGACCAGATGGGTGTGGCAGTCCACCAGGCCCGGCGTGGCCAGCGCACCGCCGCCATCGAACTGCGGCAGCGCGGCATGGGCGGCGGGCACGGCGCCCTGGGGGCCCACCCAGCGCAGCATGCCGCCTTGCACCACCATGGCGGCAAGTTCCCCCGCCGGCAAGGCCACATCGGGCACGGCGAGCCCGGGCACCAGGCGCAGGTTGCGCCACACGCCATCGGCGGAAGAAGTGGGAGACATCATGCGCACTCCGAAGAACTATGATTTTGATAGCTTCTAACGCTTTATGGATAAGCTATAGAAGCATTTTTATTGTATTGATCAGCGATTCAGACGGGCACCAGCAACACCTGCAACAGCACACTGTCGCCGGCGCTGGACTCGGGCTCGGCACTCCAGCCGCGGTCCTCGTCCGCCCACCACAGACCCGCATCCGGCGCCAGCACCACGGCCTGCCCGCTGCTTGCCGCCAGGGGCGCCATGGCCCAGCGGCCCCGCACCGCCAACAGCAGACCGGCAGGCCGGGCCGGCAGAACCGCTGGGCTTCTGAGCACCTGCACCGCGCCCTGCCAGCGGCCCCGGCGCGCCATCAGGTTGAAGTCCTGCGACGTAGCACCCAGCAGGTCGCAGTCCATGCCGCCGTCGCCCGCAAAGGCAAAGGGCTGGAGCGGCTGGTCCAGGCGGTGGTCAATGCCGGTGCCTGGCTGGCGCAGGTGCACGCCATCGCCCGTCAGCAAGGTGATGACCCGGTCCACCCCGGGAAAGCGCGAGAACGGGCCGCTCTGCGCAATCGTGGCCACGCTGACCCGCCAGTCGAAATGCTCCATGTCGGCGCCGGGTGGCCAGCAGGCCAGTTCGCGTGTGGCGCCGCCGCCGTTCTTCCACGGGGTGCCGGGCGTGGTGGCCAGGTCAAAACGTTGCATGGCCTGCGTGGTCACTTGACCATCGGCAGCTTCAGCCCCTGCTTTTTGGCTGTCGCCACGGCCAATTCGTAGCCCGCGTCGGCATGGCGCATGACGCCGCTGCCGCAGTCGTTGACCAGCACGCGCGCCAGCCGCTCCCTCGCAGCATCCGTGCCGTCGGCCACGATGACCATGCCCGAGTGCTGCGAATAACCCATGCCCACGCCGCCGCCGTGGTGCAGGCTGACCCAGGTGGCGCCCCCCGCCGTATTGAGCAGGGCGTTGAGCAGCGGCCAGTCGCTGACGGCATCGGTGCCGTCCTTCATGGCTTCCGTCTCGCGGTTGGGGCTGGCGACCGAGCCGGTGTCGAGGTGGTCGCGGCCGATGACGATGGGGGCCTTCAGCTCACCGTTTTTCACCATTTCGTTGAAGGCCAGGCCGGCCTTGTCGCGTTCGCCCAGGCCCAGCCAGCAGATGCGCGCGGGCAGGCCCTGGAAGGCGATGCGCTCGCCCGCCATGTCGAGCCAGCGGTGCACATGCTGGTTCTCGGGGAACAGCTCCTTGATCTTGGCGTCGGTCTTGCGGATGTCCTCCGGGTCGCCCGACAGCGCCACCCAGCGGAACGGGCCCTTGCCTTCGCAAAACAGCGGGCGGATGTAGGCGGGCACAAAGCCGGGGAAGTCGAACGCGTTCTTGACGCCTTCGTCCAGCGCCACCTGGCGGATGTTGTTGCCATAGTCCACGGTGGGAATGCCCATGGCCTGGAAGTCGAGCATGGCCTGCACATGCACGGCGCAGGACTTTGCTGCGGCCTTCTTCAGCACTTCATGCTGGGCCACGTCCTGCTGCGCGGCGCGCCACTGCGCCACCGTCCAGCCTGCGGGCAGGTAGCCGTTGACGAGGTCGTGGGCCGAGGTCTGGTCGGTGACCAGGTCGGGCTTCAGGCCACCCGCCTTGGCACGCTTGACCAGCTCGGGCAGCACCTCGGCCGCATTGCCCAGCAGCGCGATGGAGATGGCCTCCTTGGCGGCCGTGTGCTGGCGGATGAGTTCGATCGCGTGGTCGATGTCGCGTGCCTGCTTGTCCACGTAGCGCGTGCGCAGGCGAAAGTCGATGCTGCTTTGCTGGCATTCGATGTTGAGCGATACCGCGCCCGCAAAGGTGGCGGCCAGCGGCTGCGCGCCGCCCATGCCGCCCAGGCCGGCCGTGAGGATCCACTTGCCCGCCAGCGAGCCGCCGTAGTGCTGGCGGCCGGCCTCGGCAAAGGTCTCGTAGGTGCCTTGCACGATGCCCTGGGTGCCAATGTAGATCCAGCTGCCCGCCGTCATCTGGCCGTACATGAACAGGCCCTTGCGGTCCAGTTCGCTGAAGTGCTCCCAGTGGGCCCACTTGGGCACCAGGTTGGAATTGGCCAGCAGCACGCGCGGTGCGTTGGCATGCGTCTTGAACACGCCCACGGGCTTGCCGGACTGGATGAGCAGCGACTCGTCATCGTTCAAGTCCTTGAGCGAGGCGAGGATCTGGTCGTAGCACTCCCAGTTGCGCGCGGCGCGGCCGATGCCGCCATACACCACCAGATCCTGCGGGCGCTCTGCAACCTCGGGGTCGAGGTTGTTCTGGATCATGCGGTAGGCCGCTTCAGTCAGCCAGCTCTTGCAGCTGAGCTGGCTGCCGCGCGGGGCGCGGATCACGCGGCTGGCGTCGTGGCGGGGGTCGGTGGTGGAGGCGGCGGCAATGAGGGCGTCGTTGGCGTTCATGGTGGGCTCCTGTGAATCAGTGGGTGTGCGTGGAAAAAATCAGGCGAAGCTGGGCAGGCATTGCGTGAGCGCTGCAGGCCATGTGGACTGCTGGGCCCAGGCGCGCATGGCTTCGATGTCGGGTGCGAGGTAGCGGTCCTGCTCCAGGTAGGCCACGCGCTCGCGGATGGCGGCGAATTGCGCTTCGATGAGGGGGGAGGACTTGAGGCTGCGGTCGAATTCCATGCCCTGTGCGGCGGCCATGGCCTCGATGCCGACCATCACCGCCGCATTACGCACCATGTCGGCCAGGCGGCGTGCGCCGTAGGTGGCCATGGAGACATGGTCTTCCTGGTTGGCCGATGTGGGCAGGCTGGTCACGCTGCTGGGGTTGGCCAGGCACTGGTTTTCGGCGGCCAGGGCGGCGGCGGTGACCTGCGCAATCATGAAGCCCGAGTTCACGCCGCTGTCGCGGATCAGGAAGGCGGGCAGGCCCGAGAGGCCGGGGTCCAGCAGCAGCGACAGGCGGCGCTCGGAGATGGCGCCGATCTCGGCCACGGCCAGCGCAATGATGTCCGCCGCAAAGGCCACCGGCTCGGCATGGAAGTTGCCGCCGGAGATGACATCGCCATTGTCGAAAACGAGCGGGTTGTCCGAAGCCGCATTCGCCTCGGTGGCCAGCACGCGCGCCGCGTGGTGCAGGTTATCGAGGCACGCGCCCATCACCTGGGGCACGCAGCGGATGGAATACGGGTCCTGCACCCGGCCGCAGTGGGGGTGGGAGGGGTCGATGGCGCTGCCGTCGAGCAAGGCGCGCACGGCGGCCGCCACGGCGATCTGTCCGGCCTGGCCGCGCGCCTCATGGATGCGTGCGTCAAAGGGCTTGACCGAGCCCTTGATGGCTTCGAGCGACAGGCAGCCCGCAACCAGCGCGGCAGCCAACACGCTCTCGGCGCCGAACAGCCCGGCCAGCGCCAGCGAGGTGGACACCTGCGTGCCGTTGAGCAGCGCCAGCCCTTCCTTGGGGCCCAGCACAAAGGGCTGCAGACCGATGGAGCGCATGGCCTCCGCGCCCGATACCACCTCGCCGTCCACCTTGGCCTGCCCCTCCCCGATCAGCACGCAGGCCAGGTGCGCGAGCGGTGCCAGGTCGCCCGATGCGCCCACCGAGCCCTTGGCCGGAATCACGGGCAACACGTTGGCATTGGCCATGGCCAGGAGTGCGTCCACGACCTCGGGCCGTATGCCCGAGTGCCCGCGCGCCAGGCTGACGGCCTTGGTCGCGAGGATGAGCCGCACCACCTCGTCCGGCAACGCATCGCCCGTGCCCACGCTGTGCGACAGCACCAGGTTGCGCTGCAGCTCGGCCAGGCGTTCGTGGGCGATCTTGGTGCTGGCAAGCTTGCCAAAACCGGTGTTGATGCCATAGACCACCTGGTCTTCATCGACGATGCGCTGCACCGTGGCTTGCGAAGCCTGCATGCCGGCGCGGGCCACCGGATCGAGCGTCAGCGGCAGGGGTGCGGCATGGATACGGCGCAGCTCGGCCAGCGTGACATGGCCAGGGCGCAGGGTCAGTGGGGACTGGTGGGTGGTAGGCATGGAATGTCCTGTATATACAAGTAACAATGAGCGCAATGCGAAGAGGGTGGCAAGAGGACTTCAGCCCTGGACCGGGTTGCCGTCGGTGCGGAACCGGCTGCCCAGCCGGTACCGCGAAGCGGGGTGCAGGCAACGCACCACGGTGATGGGCACGCCGCGCGACCAGGTGCGCCGCGTGAGCAGCAGGCAGGGCTCGGCCACGTTCATCTCCAGCAGCGCCGCCTGCTCTGGCGTGGGCATGACGGCATCGACCACATGCTCGATCTGGTCGAAGGGGACATTGCGCACCAGGTATTCGGAGGGCTGCTGCTGCGAGAAATCCTGCTGGGCGAATTGCGGCACCTGGCCGGGATGGACATAGCGGTCTTCCAGCTGCACAGGCAGGCCGTCCTCGCGGTGGATGCACAGCGAATGGAAGACCGACTCGCCCGTGCGCAGGTCCAGCGCAGCGGCCACCTCCAGACTGGCCGAAATGCGCTCGACCGAAAGCAGGTCGCAACGGTAGTCGTGCCCGCGCTGGCGGATCTCGGTCGCCAGGTTGGCGATCTGCAGCAGTGTGGACTGGGGCTTGTCCTCGGCCACAAAACTACCCACCCCGGCCACCCGCACGATGCGGCCCTGCTCGACCAGTTCGCGCAGGGCGCGGTTCACCGTCATGCGGGAGACGCCGAACTGGGTCACCAGATCGTTTTCGGAAGGCAGCCGGTCACCGGCGCGCCAGACTCCTTCCTGGATCTTGCGCGAGATGTGGTCTTTGATCTGCTCGTACAGCGCCATGGCCTGTGCGGGCGCGGGCGCAGGCGCGCTGCGGGCCGGATGCGCGGCATGGTGAGGACGGCGAACGGTAGGGTGGGTCATGGCGGGCAACGCTGCAGGTGGTTCAGTGCAGATCGGCGGCCAGCGACTCGGCCCGGATCTCTTCCGTCAAACGGGCTTTGAGGTCCATGAACTCGGGGCTGGTCTTGATCGTGTAATGGCGCGGGTGCGGCAGGTCCACCGCCAGCTCGGTCTTGATGCGGCCGGGCCGGGCACTGAACACCGCCACGCGGTTGGCCATGAAGATGGCTTCGTCGATGTCGTGCGTGACGAACATCACCGTCTTGCGCTCAGCCTCCCAGATGCCCAGCAGCAACTCCTGCATGAGCACGCGGGTCTGGTTGTCGAGCGCGCCAAAGGGCTCGTCCATGAGCAAAATCTTGGGGTCGTTGGCCAGCGCGCGGGCAATCGCCGTGCGCTGCTGCATGCCACCCGAGAGCTGCTTGGGAAAATGCTGCTCGAAGCCGCGCAGGCCCACCTTGCTGATGAAGTAGTCGCTGCGCTCCTTTTGCTGCGCAGCTCCCATGCCGCGCTCGCGCAGGCCGAAGCGGATGTTCTGCTCGATGGTCAGCCAGGGGAACAGCGTGTAGCTCTGGAACACCATGCCGCGGTCGGCGCCCGGGCCCTCGACCGGTCGTCCGTCGAGCACGACCTGTCCGGAGGTCGGAAAGTCCAGGCCGGCCACGATGCGCAGCATCGTCGATTTGCCGCAGCCCGAGGGGCCCAGAATGGTGACGAAATCGTTTTCGCGCACCTCAAAATCCACGGGCAGCAAAGCCTGCGTGGCCTGGCCGCGGGCCGACGTGAAGGTGCGCGAGACGCCGCGGATCGACAGTTGGTTCAGTGCGCTCATTACAGGTTACTCCAGGCGAACAGACGGCGGTTGAGCGTCTTGAACGCCAGGTCCGAGATCAGGCCGATGATGCCGATGATGATGATGCCGAAGATGATCTGCCCGGTATTGAGCAGGGCCTGGCTGTCCATGATCATGTGGCCGATGCCCGAGGCAGAGCCGATCAGCTCGGCCACGATGACGTAGGTCCAGGCCCAGCCCAGCACCAGGCGCAGCGTTTCGGCAATGCCCGGCGCGGCGCCGGGAATGAGCACGCGGCGCACGATGCCGCTGCTGCCGGCACCCAGGGTGTAGGCCGCCTCGACCAGGTCACGCCGGGCGCCACCCACGGTGACCGCCACCATCAGCACGATCTGGAACACCGAGCCAATGAAGATGACCAGGAGTTTTTGCGTCTCGCCAATGCCGGCCCACAGGATCAGGAGCGGGATGAACGCCGACGCAGGCAAGTAGCGGCAAAAGGAAATGAAGGGCTCGAAGAACGCCTCCACCGGCTTGTAGGCGCCCATGGCAATGCCCAGCGGCACCGCGATGACCGTGGCCAGCAAGAAGCCCCCCATCACGCGCCACACCGTCATGCCGATGTCGTGCAGGAAGTTGTACTCGGTGAACAGCAACCAGCCTTCCTGCACCATGGTGACCGGGCTGGCCAGGAAGGTGGGCGAGACAAAGCCGCCCAGCGTGAACCCTGCCCACACCAGCACGAAGAGGACGAAGAAGCCCATGCCGAGCAGGGATTGCAGGCGCGGGCTGATGGGGTCCAGCGGCTTGATGGATCGCTTGCGCCAGACGACCGGCACCGACGCCATACCGCGCACCGGCGTGGAAACAGAATGGGTTTGCATGGCAGGACGGCTCCGGCTTACTTGATGAAACTGGCGTCGAAGGTGGCGTTGAGGTCAGCCGGCGCCTTGCGGATCACGCCAGCCTCCAGCAGGATGGGCACCGAGTCCTTCATGAACTGCATGAGTTCGCCCGAGAAGAATTTCTGGTTGGCCGCCTTGTCCTGCCAGCGCAGGAAACCCGCCGACTTGGCAAACTGCTCGCCGCTTTGCTTGACAGCGGCACCCATGATTTCATGCGCCTTGGCCGGGTCCGCCTTGATCAGCTCCACCGCCTCGAAATACGAGTTGGTCAGCGCCTGCGCAGCCTGGGGGTTGGCCTTGAGCCAGGTGGGCGCGCAGCCCACGGTGTCCATCACCATGGGGTAGTCGAGCGTGGTGGCCAGGATTTTGCCGGCCTGGGGGTTGGCACGCACGGTCGACAGGTAGGGCTCGTAGGTCATGGCGCCATCGTTCTGGCCCGAAATGAAGGCCTGCGCCGCGGGCTGCGGCTCCAGCGAGACCAGCTTCACGTCCTTGATGGTCATGCCGTTCTTGTTGAGCATCCAGGCCAGGCCAAAATAAGGCGCCGTGCCGGGCGCGGAGACGCCAATCGCCTTGCCCTTGAGGTCGGCAAAACCCTTGACGTCGTTGCGCACCGCCAGGCCATCGGCGCCGTAGGACTTGTCCATCTGGAAAATCTGCACGATGGGCACGCCATTGGCGTTCCAGGCGACATGCGTTTCGACCGTGGTGGCGGCGCACTGGATGGCTCCGGACGCCAGGGCCAGGTGACGGTCTTTCTGCGGAATCATGCGCAGATCCACTTCCAGACCGTTTTTCTTGAAGATGCCGGCCTTGTCGGCCAGTGTCAATGGCGCAAAACCGGTCCAGCCCGACATGCCCAGCGTGATCTTGGTCTGTGCGCTGGCCGGAACCGCCATGGCGGCGATGACGGCGCCGACTGCGAGCAGTGCGGCATTCTTGATGAGTGACTGGGCCATTGGGACTCCTTTGCAGTGTGAAGCGTCAAAGTGGGATGGGCGGCATCCACCCAGCCGCCCTAAGCCATTGCATTGTGCAATCTTGCCCATACCTGTATATACAGGTGAAACCCTAATACGCCCACACCCCTGTGCAGGGTCAGTTCTGCACGCCGGCCCTGCGCGTCAGATCATCGGCCTGCGGGGCAAACACCGCCTGCACGGCCCGCGCAAAGGGTTGCGCCAGAGCCGCCGGTGACGCACCGCTGTCGGGATAGGCCAGCACCACCGACTGCACCGCCAGACGCCCCCGCAGCCTGCGGCAGGCGACGCGCTTGCCGTCATGGCTGCGGTCGCTCACCGGGCGCGTGGTCAGCAGGGACACGCCCAGCCCATTGGCAACCAGGCCGCGCACCGTCTCCAGCGAAGGGGACTCGCAGACGATGCGGGGCGTGACACCCGCACTGCGAAACAGCGACAAAAAATACTCCCGGCTGTGCGGCAGGTTGATCAGCACCAGGGGCTCACGCGCCAGCTCGCTCAGCCGCAGGCTGCTGGCTGCCGCCAGCGGATGCCCCCAAGGCAGCAGGGCGTAGGGCACCAGGTCCACCACCGGCTCGAGTCGCACGCCGCTGCGGGCCAGGCCCAGGTCGTACAGCAGGGCCACATCCAGTGCCCCGCGCGCCAGCATGCGCATCAGGCTCTCGGTGTCGTCTTCGTGGAATTGCACCTCGATGGCCGGGTGCGCTGCCCGCAGGTGCGCCAGGATGACAGGCAGCCAGCGCGGGGCCAGTGTGCTCAGACACCCCACACGCAACAGCCCCGCGAGCGCACCCGAGCGCGGCCCGGCCAGGGTGCGCGCCTGCTCCAGCAGGGCCTGTGCCGCGCGGTGGCGCGCCACGCCGGCGGCCGTGAGCTCCATGCCCCGCGCATGCAGACGCACGAACAGCGCTTCGCCCCAGAGCACCTCCAGATCGGCAATGGCCTTGGAGACGGAAGGCTGGGACACACCCAGCGCCTGTGCGGCCCGCGCCGCACCACCGTGGTGGGCTGCGGCCGCAAAGTATTCGAGCTGGCGCAGATTTATTTGCATCATTTTTATTGATCCAATTCATCAAAAAACAATTCTTTCTTTTAATTCAATTGTGCGCCACCATGCATTTTTGCAACGTGCTGGAGCCCCAACATGCCCCCCGCAACACTGCCGCTCGACGGCATCCGCATCCTTGATTTCACCCGGGTGCTCGCTGGCCCGCTTTCGACCGCCTTGCTCGCGGACCTGGGCGCCGAAGTCATCAAGATCGAGCCGCCCCAGGGCGACGACTACCGCGCCATTGGCCCCATGCAGAACGGCGAAAGCGCGCTGTTCACTGTCATGAACCGCAACAAGAAAAGCGTGGTGCTGGACCTCAAGTCCCCCGAGGCGGTGGCGCTGGTGCATGCCATGGCGGCGCAGGCCGATGTGGTGGTGGAGAACTTTCGCCCCGGCGTGGCTGAGCGGCTGGGCATTGGCGCCGCCAGCCTGCAGGCACTGAACCCCAAGCTGGTGGTGATCAGCGTCTCGGGCTTTGGCCAGACCGGGCCACTGGCGCACCGGCCCGCCTACGACATCATCGTGCAGGCCATGAGCGGCCTGATGGAGGCCACAGGCGAGCCCGATGGTGCCCCCACGCTGGTGGGCGAGGCCGTGTCCGACGTGGTGGCCGGGCTCTTTGCCTCATGGGCTACGCTGGCGGCGCTGCTGCAGGCACAGCGCACCGGCCAGGGCCAGCATGTGGATGTGGCCATGTTCGACACCACGCTGAGTTTCCTGGCCACCTCGATGGCGCGCTACCTGTTCACCGGAAAACCGGCACGGCGCGTGGGCAACCGCCATCCGCTGTCCGCGCCCTTTGGCGTATACCGCGCGCAGGACGGCCACTTTGCCCTGGCCGTGCTCAACAAGAAGCTGTTCGACGCGCTGGCCTGCGCCATGGCCCAGCCCGCGCTGGCCAGCGACCCGCGCTTTGCCACCGACGAATCGCGCTCGGCCGCGGAGCCTGCCTTGCGGGAAGCGATTGAAGCCTGGGCGGGCACCCTGCCCGTGGCGCAGGTGGTGGCCCTGCTCGATAGCGCCGGCGTGCCGGCAGCCCCCATCTGGAACATTGCGCAGGCGCTGGAGTCGCCGCAGGCCGTGGCGCGCGAACTGCTGCGCCCGGTGCGCGACGAGCGCCTGCCCGGCCTGCGCCTGCCCACCCAGCCGGTGCGCTTTGGCGGCGCCGCACCCAACCGGGCCGAGCGCGCGCCGGCACTGGGCGAACACACGGACGCGCTGCTCATGGCCCTGGCCGGCTGCAGCATGGCAAAACTGGCCGAACTGCGCGCTGCCGGCGTGTTTGGCCCCACCCACTGAAAACCCTCCAGGAGACATCACATGACCGAACGCATGGGCATCACCACAGAAGACCGCGCACTGGCCGACGCCGTGGCCCGCTACGCCGCCGAAGCACTGGCGCCCCAGGCGCAGGCGCTGGACGAACAGGCGCTGTGCGCCACCTGCCATGTCCCGGGCCTGTCCGCGCTGGGCGTGATGGGAATGAACATTCCCGAGCAGTTCGGCGGCCCCGGGGTGACCCCCACGGCCATGCTGCTGTCGCTGGTAGAAATATCCCGCGCCTGCGCAGCCACGTCATCGATGATCGGCGCCCACTACCTGGGCACCGATGCGGTGCTGATCGGTGGCGACGACGCGCAGCGTGCGCGCTGGCTGCCACGCTGCGCCAGCGGCGAATGGCTGGCCGGTTTTGCGCTGACCGAGCCGCGCGGCGGCTCCCACCCGGCCGAATTGAGCACGCGCGCCGTGCGCACCACCACCGCCCAGGGCGAGGTGTACCGCATCGATGGCGTGAAACACTTCATTTCCAACGCGGGCAAGGCGCAATTTCTGGTGGTGTTTGCCAAGACCGACCCGGCCGCCGGGGCGCGTGGCGTGAGCGCCTTCATCGTGCCCACCAGCACGCCGGGGGTGCACGTCTCGTCGCCCGAAAAACTCATGGGTATCCGTGGCGGCCACGCCTTTGAGGTGTCGTTCGACGCGGTCGATGTGCCGCTGGACCACCGCCTGGGCGCCGAGGGCACCGGCTTCAAGACCGCCATGAAGGTGCTGGACAACAGCCGGCTCGACGTGGCGGCCACCTCCCTGGGCATTGCCGAGGCGGCGCTGGACGCGGCCGTGCAATGGGCCAGGACACGCCAGATCGGCGGCGAGCCGCTGTCGGGCAAACAAGGCATCCAATGGATGCTGGCCGACATGAAGCTGCGCCTGGAAGCCGCCTGGGGCCTGACCCTGCAGGCCCTGGCGCTGCGCGAGGCGGGGCAGCCGTTCACGCTGCAATCGGCCATGTGCAAGCTCTACGCCTCGGAAATGGTGGCTTTCGTGACCGATGCAGCCCTGCAGATCCACGGCGGCTACGGCTTTACGCGGGACATGCCGCTGGAACGCTATGTGCGCGATGCACGCATCCTGCGCATCTACGAAGGCTCGTCGGAGATCCAGCGCAACATCATTGCGCGCACCGTGCTGAACTGACCCGGCTTCCGGGCTTCGCCGGGTGCTCGGCAGCACCTCGTTGTCGCCCTTCACGTCGCGCGGAAAGTCCTTGAAGCGCTCGCCCGCGCCATCGGTGCCCGTGTAGTGAAGGGCTTGCATAGCCCGCTCTTGTAGAAAGCCGGACTGCGCGGCCTGGATTAATCGACCTTCATACGAGCCAACAAGGATTGCGCCGACCGCAGAGCGTCCTGGCGCACGGATTCATCCACCGTCGGAAGCTCGACGCCGTCCATCCCGTCCACAAACATGGGGCCACCCACATCGTCGTCGTAGCTGGAGCCATTCTCGTGAATGGCCCGGTAGTCACCTTGGGTGAGGTCCTTACCCAGCAGCCTGGCGTAGTGAAACCAGGTCCATACCTTGAGCGGATCGTCCGCGTGCCACGACTCCATGAGCTCTCGCATGGCCCGCATGTCGCCACGCTCGGCCGCCAATGCCAACCAGGCGGGCGCCCATTCATAGCGGCCTACGCGCTGCGCGAGGTCGGCGATCCACAAAGGGTCGGCACGAACCTGCGGCGCCTGAAGATCAAAGAAGCGATCATCGCCATACCGGTCTGCCAGCAGCAACAACGCATCGTGCTGGCCCAATGCGGCGGCGGCGTTGAAGTGGTCGCGGGCGGTACTGCTGCGCGTGGCACGGTCGCGCGATGCCGCCGCGCGCCGCTGGATGCGCTCTGCATAGCCCTCGGCCCATTCCAGTTCGACGCCCTTCAGCACCTCGCCCTTCTGCTGGCGCTCGTACCAATACAAGCCAGCCCGCGAATCGGGCAGGTCGCCCATGTCTTCGTCTTCCTCAGCGCCGTCTCCGCCCTGGTGCCCAGCACCCACGCGTGCTCCACGCTCGACCAGAAGACCCAGCGCCAGGTGGGCGCGCCCCTCGCCCTGCTCGGCTGCCTTTTGCAAGGCTTGGCGCACGAAGGGGCTGTCCAGGCGTAAGGGTTCCGGATCTTCTGGCCAGGCGTCGGGATCGTCGTCCAACGCGGCGTAAAGTGACTCGTAGTACGCATCGTCGCGCGGTGTTTCACGGTAAAGCTCTCGACTGCCCGAAAGCAGGGCCGCCAGGATGTCTTCCCATGGCACCAGGCCCAGCGCTTGCGCTGCCATGTCCGCGCACAGGGCGCCCGCCAATGGCCCGCAGCGCTCACGGGCCATGCCCAGGGCCTCGGCCCGCGCCGCGCAAGGCCCAGGATGCAAAGTGCCGTAGTGCGCCAGCAGTGGCTGCGATGGCAGAGGGCACAGCAGGCCATGGGCCTTCAATGCGGCATGGGAGCCAAGCCCCAGCGCAGCGGCCATCAGTTCGTAGACGTGAGATCGCTTGACGTCGGCACTGTCGGCGCCCGCAATCGCTTGGAGGTGGGTTTGCGCCTGGTGCGCAAACAAGGAGATGCTGTTCATGTGAAACCTTTCTTCAGCGAGCGCGCAACGCCGGGAAAGTGCACACGTTTAAGCCCCGACGGCGCACTCAGTGAATAGAGGCCGCACGAAATGAATGGAGAGCAAGAAAACCGCCTTTTTTTGCTCGTGTGCAAGCAGGGTGGGCACCGGGCGGGATTGTAAGCCGGTGATTGGCACTGTCTATGCGATTGACATGATCATGCCGTTCCAACAAACCAGACAGACTAGTCTGATTAACAAGGAGCCATCATGCACACTTGGCAGTTGCAAGATGCGAAAAGCCGCTTCAGCGAACTCGTGGAGTGCGCGCTGAGCGAAGGCCCCCAGTTGCTGACGCGCCGTGGCAACGACGCCGTCGTGCTCATAGCGGCACCCGAGTACCGGCAGCTGGCAGGCGAAGATGCGCTGGTTTCCCAGCTGTTGAAGGCGCCACGCGGCGAGCCGCTGGACACGACGCGGTCAGCCGAACCCATCCGCGCGTTGACTCTGGAGTGACCTGGCGTGAAATACCTGCTGGACACTTGCCTGCTGTCAGAACTGGTGCGGCCCGCTCCCCATCCTGCGGTGCTGGACTGGATGGGCGCGCGCACATCTGTCGAGCCGTTTTTCGCGGCCCTGACCTTGGCCGAACTGGAGCGGTGCATCGTTCGCCTGCAGCCTTCTCGCCGGCAAAGCGAACTGGCCCATTGGCTGACAGGGGTGCAGGCGGGGTTTGGTCAACGGGCTCTGGCTTTCACGCGCGACACAGCGGGGTACTGTGCGCGCAGACCGAGGCGGCGGGTAAGCCCATGGCAGCCTTTGATTCGCTGATCGCCGCGACAGCACTGGAACATGGCCTGGCCGTGGTCACGCGCAACGTGAGCGACTTCGCCGGCGCGCCCGTGGTGCTAATCAATCCCTGAGAGACGGTGCCCGGAGCACAATAGCCGCTTTGCCTGCGCGCAGGTTCTGCCCTGCAGTTTCAGGCAAAAATAGGCCTCCAGCGCTTGATGGACAAGCGCTACCAGCTATCAAATTCAGAGTTTCCGTTGTCCCTCCGTCCGTCCCTTTCCGCCTCGCCCGCCCACACCGTCCTGCACGACGTCTTTGGCTACGAACAATTCCGCGGTCCCCAGCAGGCCATCGTCGAGCATGTGATCGCCGGCAGCGATGCGCTGGTGCTCATGCCTACGGGCGGCGGCAAGTCGCTGTGCTACCAGGTGCCGGCCATCGTGCGCCAGCAGCAGGGGCGCGGGGTGACCATCGTGGTTTCGCCGCTGATCGCGCTGATGCACGACCAGGTGGGCGCGCTGCACGAGGCGGGGGTTTCTGCCGCGTTTCTCAACTCCACGCTGGGTTTTGACGAGGCGCAGGATGTGGAACTGCGGCTGCAGACGGGCGACATCACCCTGCTGTATGCCGCGCCCGAGCGGCTGAACACGCCGCGTTTCCTGGGCCTGCTCGACAGCCTGTACCAGGGCGGCCACCTCAGCCTGTTTGCCATCGACGAGGCGCATTGCGTGAGCCAGTGGGGCCACGACTTCCGCCCCGAGTACCGCGCGCTGTCGGTGCTGCACGAGCGCTATGCGGGCGTGCCGCGCATCGCACTCACGGCCACGGCCGATGCGCTCACGCGCGCCGACATCATCGAGCGGCTGCAGCTCGAAGACGCGCGCCTGTTCATCAGCAGCTTCGACCGGCCCAACATCCGCTACACGATTGTCGAAAAAAAGGACGCCACCACCCAGCTGCTGCGCTTCATCGAACGCGAGCACGCGGGCGAGGCGGGCGTGGTGTACTGCCAGTCGCGCAAACGCGTGGAGGAGCTGGCCGCCACGCTGAGCGACGCGGGCATCTCCGCCCTGCCCTACCACGCGGGGCTGGACACCAAGGTGCGCCAGCGCAACCAGGATCGCTTCCTGCGCGAGGAAGGCATCGTGATGGTGGCCACCATTGCCTTTGGCATGGGCATCGACAAGCCCGACGTGCGCTTTGTGGCCCATGTGGACATGCCCAAGAACATCGAGGGCTACTACCAGGAGACGGGCCGCGCAGGGCGTGATGGCCTGAACGCCGATGCCTGGATGGCCTATGGGCTGCAGGACGTGGTCAACCAGCGCCGCATGATCGACGAGAGCCCGGCGGGCGAGGAGTTCAAGCAGGCGCTGCGCGGCAAGCTCGACGCGCTGCTGGCGCTGGCCGAGGCCACCGACTGCCGGCGCGTGCGGCTACTGGCCTACTTTGGCGAGCAGTACGGCGCCAAACTGCCCGCCGCCGGGCCGCCCCAAGGCGGGCAGGGCCCCCTCGGGGGGCAGCGAGGACACGAAGTGCCGAGCGTGGGGGCGACATGTGGCAACTGCGACAACTGCATCAGCCCCCCTGCCGTGTGGGACGGCACGGACGCGGCACGCAAGCTGCTGTCCACCATCTACCGTGTGCAGCAGGCCAGCGGCCTGAGCTTCGGCACCGGCCACATCATGGACATCGTGCGTGGCAAGGACACGGAGAAGGTCCAGCAATTCGGCCACGAGAAGCTCTCGACCTTTGGCGTGGGAAAGGACTATTCCGAAGCACAGCTGCGCGGCGTGCTGCGCCAGCTGCTGGCCACCGGTGCCGTGGGCCTGCACAAAGTCATGCTGGAGAGCGGCCACAGCTTCGACACCCTGGGCCTTACCGAAGGCTCGCGCGCCGTGCTCAAGGGCGAGGTGCCGGTGCAGCTGCGCGAATCGGTGTCATCGACCCCTGCCAAACGCAGCCGCAAAGGCAGCGCCCCACCCGCCGCGGCCGCCAACCTGGGGCCCGATGCACAGGTGCGCTTCATCAACCTCAAGGCCTGGCGCGCCGAGGTGGCGCGCGAGCACAACCTGCCCGCGTATGTGATCTTTCATGATGCCACGCTGGCGGCCATTGCCGAGCGCAAGCCCGCGTCGCTGGACGACCTGCAGGGCATCAGCGGCATGGGTGCCAAGAAACTGGAGGCGTACGGGGCCGAGGTGCTGCGGGTGTGTACCGGCGCATAGCCCCGGCTGGATGCGCAAGCCGGTGGGAGGCATGCACGCCCTGCCGCGAAGGCCGACAAAATGCCAGCGCAAAACGCGCTGGTCCTGCTTGATACACCTCAAGCATTGAGCGCAATATCAACATCAATGGCGCACCAATGTGTCCTGATTTTCCTGATTTATCAACAAATCAGCGACCAATACACTGATCTCACCTTCTGTATGAACGGGGTTGCCAGGCAAAGGCCCAAAAGGTTTCGCCGCCTCGCACGTGGAAGGTGTACCGTTGTCGAGGTCATCATGTCATCGCTCCCACTCACTGCTTCTTCGAGCGCCTCCCGCGAGGCGGCCGATTTCCCGATGCGCGTCCTGCGCATGCTCGTGGGCCTTTTCTACCTGCCCCATGTGCTGTCCAAGATCGTCGGCTTTGCGGGCACCGTCGTGTTCTTCGGCAAGGCCGGGTTCCAGCCGCCGGAGGTGTTTGTGGTGTTCTCCGGCATCCTGGAACTGGCGGTGGGAGTGGCGCTGCTGCTGGGCGTGTTCACCAAGTATGCGGCGCTGCTGTCCGCCGGCTTGATGGTGGTGGCGGCGGGCGCGATCATGATCGTCAACGGCGTGGGCTGGTACTGGAACAAGGCCGGGGTGGAATACCTGGTGTTCTGGGCCGTGGCCTCCCTGGTGGTTTTTGCCGACGCATGGCGCAAGGAACCGGGCCTGCTCGGCTGGGTGCCCGGCCGCGGCTGAAGCCAGTGCGCATTCCCACGTGACCAGGGCGGCCTACGACACAACGTGGCCGCCCTGGTCGCTTTCCTGTGGGTGCGCCACCGTGTGGTTGACCGGAACATTGCAGGGCTGCACCTTCCATAGCGCGACCCCCGCGCTGGTCAATGAGTTGCCCAGTGCCTGCAGCTCGTCGGACGGGAACAGGCCTGCATGCCAGGTGGTGCGGCACTCATGTGCCACGCCGCTGGCCAGCAGAAGGCCCAGCGACTCCCAGGCCCGCACCCCGCTGCCCGGCACACCCGTGATGGCATCGAACCGATGGGGGGGACCCTTGATGTCCAGCCCCACCCAGTCGAGCAGAGGCAGCACGGCCGCGAGGCGTTCAGGGTACATGCCGCCGGTGTGCAGGCCCGTGGCAAAACCCATGGCGCGGATTTCCGCCAGGGCGGTGGGCAACGCGGATTGCAGGGTGGGCTCGCCGCCAGAAAACACCACGCCGTCGAGCAGGCCCTGGCGGCTTGCGAGAAACGCCCGCACCTGCGGCCACGGCATCGCGCCGGGCACCGTGGCGTCGAGCAATTCAGGGTTGTGGCAATAGCTGCAACGCCAGGGGCAGCCCTGGCAGTACACCACCGCCGCGAGCCGCCCCGGGAAGTCAATGGTGGTGAGCGGCGTGAGGCCGCCCACGCGCAGCGCTTCAGCAGGCGCTGCTGCCGCCACGCGCCTGCTCCGCAAAGAAACGGCGCTCGTGGTGCTCGCCCTGCTTGCCGGTGTTGAAACTGGCCACCGGGCGGTGGTAGCCCATCACGCGGGTCCAGACCTCGCAGGGCTGGCGTTCGTCGTCAGTGAGCTGAACGGCGGCCAGGGCGGTGTGTTCTGCGGGCGAAAAGTGGCTCATGAAGTGCTCCTTGGTTGAAATGCTGTGGTGTGGATCGCCATAAAGGCCTGATGGAAATCTGCCGGGGTTTCTAGCGCTCTGCCCTGCTCTGCTCCATTCACGCAGCCAGGCGCGCACGCTTGGCCGCCAGGCGCTCTTCATCGCAGCGCGGGCAGAACGGGTGCTCGCCCGCCAGGTAGCCATGCGTGGGGCAGATGGAGAACGTGGGCGTGACGGTGATGTAGGGCAGGCGGAAGTTGGTGAGCGCCCGTTTCACCAGCTCGCGGCAGGCCGCGCCGCTGGACAAGCGCTCGCCCATGTACAGATGCAGCACGGTGCCGCCGGTGTACTTGCCCTGCAGGGCCTCCTGCCGCTGCAGCGCCTCGAACGGGTCGTCGGTGAAGCCCACGGGCAGCTGCGACGAGTTGGTGTAGTAGGGCTGCTCCACGGTGCCCGCCTGCAGGATGGCAGGCCAGCGCTTCTTGTCTTCCTTGGCGAAGCGGTAGGTCGTGCCTTCGGCCGGTGTGGCTTCCAGGTTGTAGAGATGGCCGGTTGCTTCCTGGAACTGCGCCATGCGCTCGCGCACATGGTCGAGCAGGCGCAGCGCAAACTGGTGGCCCCAGTCGCTGGTGATGTCGTGCTGGTCGTGCGTGAAGTTGCGCACCATCTCGTTGATGCCGTTCACGCCCAAGGTGCTGAAGTGGTTGCGCAGCGTGCCCAGGTAGCGCTTGGTGTAGGGGAACAGGCCCTGGTCCATGAGGCGCTGGATGAGCTTGCGCTTGGTCTCCAGGCTCTGCTTGCCCAGCTCCAGCAGGCGGTCGAGCGCGACGAACAGGCCGGCCTCATCGCCCGCATGCAAATAGCCGAGGCGTGCGCAGTTGATGGTGACCACGCCCAGGCTGCCCGTCTGCTCCGCACTGCCGAACAGGCCATTGCCGCGCTTCAAGAGCTCGCGCAGGTCCAGCTGCAGGCGGCAGCACATGGACCGCACCATGTTCGGTTCCAGCTCCGAGTTGATGAAGTTCTGGAAGTACGGCAGGCCGTACTTGGCCGTCATGTCGAACAGCCGCTGCGCGTTCTCGCTCTCCCACGGAAAGTCCCGGGTGATGTTGTACGTGGGGATGGGGAAGGTGAACACGCGGCCCTTGGCGTCGCCCGTGGTCATCACGTCGATGTAGGCGCGGTTGATGAGGTCCATCTCCACCTGCAGGTCGCCGTAGGCAAACGGCATTTCTTCGCCCGCGATCACGGGCACCTGCTCGCGCAGGTCGTCGGGGCAGGTCCAGTCGAAGGTGAGGTTGGTGAACGGCGTCTGCGTGCCCCAGCGCGAGGGTACGTTGAGGTTGTAGACCAGCTCCTGGATGCACTGGCGCACGGCCGCGTAGTCCATGCCGTCCTTGCGCACAAAGGGCGCCATGTAGGTGTCGAACGACGAGAACGCCTGCGCGCCCGCCCACTCGTTCTGCAGCGTGCCCAGAAAATTGACGATCTGCCCCACGGCCGAGCTCATGTGCCTGGGCGGCCCCGCCTCCACCTTGCCGGGCACGCCGTTCAGCCCCTCGTGCAGCAGGGTGCGCAGCGACCAGCCCGCGCAGTAGCCGCTGAGCATGTCGAGGTCGTGGATGTGCATATCGCCATTGCGGTGCGCCTCGCCGATCTCGGGCGTGTACACATGCGAGAGCCAGTAGTTGGCCGTGACCTTGCCCGCCACGTTGAGGATCAGCCCGCCCAGCGAGTAGCCCTGGTTGGCGTTGGCGTTCACGCGCCAGTCGGCCCGCGTGAGGTATTCGTTGATGGAGCTTTCCACATCCACCAGCGTCTGCCTGTCGGCGCGCAAGGTCGCGTGCTGCTCGCGGTAGACGATGTAGGCACGCGCCGTGGCCAGGTGGTTGGCGGCGATCAGCGTCTGCTCGGCCACGTCCTGGATCTGCTCCACCGTGGGCGCCTCGCCGTGGAAGCGGTGGACCAGCACCTTGGTGACCTGCGCGGTGAGCAGGGCCGCCTCTTCGGCGCCGTATTCGCCCGATGCCTGGCCCGCGCTGGCGAGTGCGGCACGGATGCGTTCGGCGTCAAAAGGAGCGCGCTGCCCGCTGCGCAGAACGACTTCGCGGGGCAAGGTGACAAGGGTGGACGCCATGGTTTTTCACAATCCGTCAAAAAGGGGTTTAAACACTACCTATGGTGTGCACGATACCCATCAAACACTACCTATAGTTTGATAAAGCACAAACAGCGGACATGGCCAGTCCCCTGAAAAGCGCGTTCTGCCGCTGCAGCGCCTTCGCGTGATGGACCTTGAACAACCCCTTCTGCAAGCTTGGCCACGGACGCATGGCGGAGTGACGCCGACACGGGCACTGGTACATACTGCCGCCTTGACACCCCCTGCGAACGCCCTCGCCTCCCCCCCCCCTGACGTCCACCTACGACATGACCACCATGCACAACCCCCACGCCACGGTCGCCATCGCCGCCGTGATGGGCCGTGGCCCACGGCTGGAAGGCGGCAGGCGCGCCCTGCCAGCGTTGCCGCAAGGACTGTGCACCGGCCTGATCGCCCTGGTGCTCGCCGGCTGCGCCGCACACAGCCCGGACATGCCCGCACAGCGGGCGCCCGACGACAGTGCCAGCGCCCGCTACGGCGCCGACCTGGACTATTGCAGGCAGCACGCCGCGCAGGTGGGCGTGGTGGCTGAAACGCTGGACGGCCTGGTACAGGGCGCCCTGGTGACGGCCGCGCTGGTGTGGGGCCTGGGCTACGGGCACGACACGGTGCGCGACTGGGCCGCCGTGGGCGGCGTGCTGGGTGCCACGCAGGGGCTGCAGGCGCTGGAACGGCGCCAGCGCACCGAGGCCGCCTGCATGGCGACACGGGGGCACGGCCCGGTGGCAGCCGCACCCCCACCGGGGCCATGGCGCCCCGCGCCCGCGCCGGCACTGCCCCGCCAGATTGGCTCCGACGCCTTCAGCGCCGAGCGCCTGGCGCGCAGCCAGTCGTGCAGCGAACAGCCGCTGGCATCGCTGGCGGCCAAGGGCCCGGGGTTCGAGACCTACAGCGTGGCCTGCACCAACGGCGATGCGCTGGCGATCCGCTGCGAGTTCGGCAATTGCAGGGTGTTGCGCTGAAGTGCGTGGTGTGCTGCCCAAGAGCTATCAGAATCTTTCACACACGCACCGCACACCCCCGTGCACCTTGCCTGGCCATTGCTTCCCGGACATCATGGTGGCCGCCCGAAGATAGACGAAAGAGGCCCACACCATGACCGCCTGGCGCACGCACGAGGTTTTCAACCAGTTCGACGAACTGGCCGATTTCAACCTGCTCGGCACCGACACCGCCCTGGGCGAAGCGCTGGAGCGTGCGGGCGCACTCTGGGCGCGGCCGCAGCTGTCGGCCTACGGCCAGCAGCTGGGTGCGCAAGAAACCTGGCGCCTGGCCGAGGCGGCGAACCGCCACACGCCCACGCTGCATGGCTTTGACCCGCGCGGGCGGCGCATCGACAGCGTGGAGTTCCACCCGAGCTGGCACGCACTCATGGCCTTGTACCGTGGGCAGGGCCTGGTCGCCCTGCCGTTCCGCGACACACAACCCGGCCGCTGGGCCGCCTGGGCGGCGGGTTTTTATCTGCATGGCCAGGTGGAGCAGGGCACGCTGTGCCCGGCCACCATGACCACGGCGAGCATTCCGGTGCTGCAGAAAGAGCCTACGCTGTGGGCGCAGCTGCAGGCCCCGCTGTTCAGCAACGACTACGACGCACGCGATGTGCCGCTGGCGCAAAAACGCGCGATCTGGCTGGGCATGGGCATGACCGAAAAGCAGGGCGGCTCGGATGTGCGCGCCAACACCACGCTGGCCACGCCGTTGCGTTCGGGTACCGGCGGGCGCGGTGGCGAATACCTGCTGCGCGGCCACAAATGGTTTTTCTCGGCGCCCATGTGTGATGCGCACCTGGTGGTGGCGCGCACGGCCGAGGGCGGCCACGCCTGCTTCTTCGTGCCGCGCTGGCGGCCCGACGGCAGCAAGAACGCGGTGATCGTGCAGCGCCTCAAGGACAAGGTGGGCAACCGCAGCAATGCGAGCAGCGAGGTCGAGTTCGAGGATGCCTGGGGCATCCTGATGGGTGAGGAAGGACGCGGCATCCCCACCATCATCGAGATGGCCACCACCACCCGGCTGAACTGCGTGCTGGGCAGCGCCGCCATCCTGCGCCAGGCCACCGTGCAGGCCCTGGCCTATGCCCGCCAGCGCCAGGCCTTTGGCAGGCGCCTGGCCGAGCAGCCACTGATGCGCGCTGTGCTGGCCGACCTGGCGCTGGAAAGCGAGGCCGCGCTGGTGCTGGCCATGCGGCTGGCCGAGGCCTTCGAGCGTGACGACAGCCCCGTGCAGCGCGCCTGGAAACGCGTGATGACGCCCGCCGCCAAGTTCTGGGTCTGCAAACGCGCGGTGGAGCTGACCGGCGAGGCCATGGAAGTGTTGGGCGGCAACGGCTATGTGGACAGCAGCGTCATGGCCCGCCTGTTTCGCGAGGCGCCCGTCAACTCCATCTGGGAGGGCTCGGGCAACGTGATGTGCCTGGATGTGCTGCGCACCATCGGCCGCGCGCCCGAGGCCGCCATGGCCTTGCTGGCCGAACTGGCGGAAGCCGCTGCGGGCGAGCCGCTGTTGCAGGCCGAGCTGCAGGCGCTGCGCAGCCTGCTGGCCACGCCGCCCGAACAGCGCGAAGCCCTGGGCCGCATGCTGGTGCAGCGCCTGGTGCTGGTGGCCCAGGCCTGCCTGCTGCGCCGCCATGCGCCGGCAGCGGTGGCCGATGGTTTCATGGCCACACGGCTGGGCAGCGCAGGCGCGGGCCGGGTGGTGGGGGCCATCGACACCCGGGTGGTGGACGTGGCCGCGGTGCTGGCGCGCGCTTTTCCGGCCTGATGCCCCATGCAGCCCAGACGCTTTGTGCACAAGCGCTGGTCGCCAGGAATAAAGTTTCGCCACGGCACCGCACAAAGCTCTTTCCCGGCACGGGCTGCTGCCCCCACAATGGCGGCCATGCTTTCCATTCAAGACATTCGCGATGCGGCCACCCGGCTGCAAGGCCAGGTGCTCGACACGCCGTGCGTGGAATCGCGCACGCTGTCGGACATCGTCGGCGTCCAGGTTTTCCTGAAGTTCGAGAACCTGCAGTTCACCGCCTCCTTCAAGGAGCGCGGCGCCTGCAACAAGCTCACGCTGCTCACCCCGGCCGAGCGCGCGCGCGGCGTGGTGGCCATGAGCGCGGGCAACCATGCGCAGGGCGTGGCCTACCACGCGCAGCGCATGGGCCTGCGCGCCGTGATCGTCATGCCGCGTTTCACGCCCGGCGTGAAGGTGGAGCGCACGCGCGGCTTTGGCGCCGAGGTGGTGCTGCACGGCGACACGCTGGAAGAGGCGCGCGCCCATGCCTACCATCTTGCCGACGCCGAGGGGCTGGTGTTCGTCCACCCTTACGATGACGAAGCAGTGGCGGCGGGCCAGGGCACGCTCGCGCTGGAGATGCTGCAGGCCGTGCCCGATCTCGACACCCTGGTCATCGCGGTGGGCGGCGGCGGGCTGATCGCCGGCGTGGCCACCGCCGCCAAGGCGCTGCGCCCGGACATCGAGATCATCGGCGTGCAGACCGCGCGCTTTCCGGCCATGGTCAATGCCATCAAGGGCACGCACCACCCGCAGGGCACCTCCACCATCGCCGAGGGCATTGCCGTGGGCACGCCCGGCACCCTCACCCAGGAAGTGGTCAAGCGCCTGGTGGACGATCTGGTGCTGGTGGACGAGGGCGACATCGAGCAGGCCGTGCTGATGCTGCTGGAAATCGAGAAAACCCTGGTGGAAGGCGCAGGCGCCGCCGGCCTGGCCGCGCTGCTGCGCTACCCCGAACGCTTCCAGGGCAAGCGCGTGGGCCTGGTGCTGTGCGGCGGCAACATCGACCCGCTGCTGCTGGCCGCCATCATCGAGCGTGGCATGGTGCGCTCGGGCCGGCTGGCGCGCATCAAGGTCAGCGCACGCGACATTCCGGGCGTGCTGGCACGCATCACCGCCACCGTGGCCGATGCGGGCGCCAACATCGAGGAGGTGCACCACCAGCGGGCCTTCACCATGCTGGCCGCCCAGAACGTGGAGATCGAGCTGGTGCTGCAAACCCGCGGCCAGCCCCATGTGGCCCAGGTGCTGCAGGCCTTGCGCGCGGCCGGCATGGAAGCCGCGCTGATGTAACGACGCCGTGGGCGCCGCGATCTTCGGCGCTGCAGCTAGAATCGCAGCAGTTCTACGCCCTTTGGAGTTCTTGCCATGTCTGACCACAACACCTCGCACGCCCCCGAAGCGCACTCGGCCGACGCCGTGGAAAACGTTGTCCCGCTGATTCCCGTGGTGTTGCCCGTCGTGGGTGCCATCATGATTTTCCTGCTGGCCTTCATTGCCGTGAACATGGCCTGAGGCGCACGCCGCAGCCGCCACGAACCCCGCAGCGCGGGGTTTTTTTACGCCCACCCTTGCCGAAAGATGCCACCCATGCGATCCGGACACGCCCTCGTACTTTTCTCCGGCGGACAGGACTCCACCACCTGCCTGGCCTGGGCGCTGGCGCATTTCGCCCATGTCGAAACCATCGGCTTCGACTACGGCCAGCGCCACCAGGTGGAACTGCAGGCGCGCCACGCGGTGCTGGGCGCCCTGCGCGCGGGCTTTCCGCAGTGGCGCGAACGGCTGGGCGAAGACCACATGATCGATCTGTCCGTGCTGGGCCAGATCAGCGACACGGCCCTGACACGCGCGACGGAAATCGTGATGGATGCCGCTGGCCTGCCCAATACCTTTGTGCCGGGACGCAACCTGCTGTTCTTCCAGCTCGCCGCCGCCGTGGGCTACCGGCGCGGGCTGCACACGCTGGTGGGCGGCATGTGCGAGACCGATTTCTCGGGCTACCCGGATTGCCGCGATGACACCCTGAAGGCCCTGCAGGTGGCCATGTCGCTGGGCATGGGACAGCGCTTCACCGTGGAGACGCCGCTGATGTGGCTGGACAAGGCCGACACCTGGCAACTGGCCCGCACCCTGGGCGGGCAGGCGCTGGTGGACATCGTCCTGGAACAATCCCACACCTGCTACCACGGTGTGCGCGACACGCGCCACGCCTGGGGCTACGGCTGCGGCACCTGCCCGGCCTGCGCCCTGCGCAAGGCCGGGTATGAGCGCTGGCAGGCCTCGCAGGCCTGAATTCACGGTCATCCGGGCCACATAGCCGCATAACCTCATGCTTTTTTTGCATGATTTTGACCCGTGGCTGACAGACAAACCGGCGGCAGATTCATAAAATCGTCATCCCAGCCGACCCGCGGATTCCGTGGCATAGCCTCCACCCCGTGGGGATTCGCCATGCACCCGCCCGCCGACTGAGCACCTCAGCCGTTTTTTCAAAGGCAGCGCTCAGCACCGCAATTGCGCCAGGCCTCGCCGCGATCCACCTGGTCCGCTTCCTTTGAAAAAACTGTTTTTCAACTTAGGAAGCTCCCCGATGAACGCACCCACGATGCAGGGCCTGAATCTCAATGCCCCCGCCTACGTCAAGAACGCCCGCCTGCTGGCCTGGGTGGCCGACATGGCCGCCCTGTGCAAGCCCGATTCCATCTACTGGTGCGACGGCTCCAAGGAAGAGTACGACCGCCTGTGCCAGCAGCTGGTGGACGCCGGCACCTTCAAGAAGCTCAACCCGGCCAAGCGCCCCGGCAGCTTCCTGGCCTGCTCCGACCCGTCGGACGTGGCCCGGGTGGAAGACCGCACCTACATCTGCTCGGCCGCCAAGGAAGACGCCGGCCCGACCAACAACTGGATGGCCCCGGCCGAAATGCGCGCCACGCTGCAGCCGCTGTTCGACGGCTGCATGAAGGGCCGCACCATGTACGTGGTGCCCTTCTCCATGGGACCGCTGGGCAGCCACATCGCCCACATCGGCGTGGAGCTGACCGACAGCGCCTACGTGGCCGTGAACCAGCGCCTGATGACCCGCATGGGCAAGGCCGTGTACGACGTGCTGGGCGTGGACGGCGAGTATGTGCCCTGCATGCACACCGTGGGTGCGCCGCTGGCGGCTGGCGAGAAGGACAGCACCTCCTGGCCCTGCAACCCCAAGGTCAAGTACATCGTGCACTACCCCGAGACGCGCGAGATCTGGTCCTACGGTTCAGGCTACGGCGGCAACGCACTGCTGGGCAAGAAATGCCTGGCGTTGCGCATCGCCTCCACCATGGGCCGCGACCAGGGCTGGCTGGCCGAGCACATGCTGATCCTGGGCGTGACCAACCCCGAGGGCAAGAAGTACCACGTGGCCGCCGCCTTCCCCAGCGCCTGCGGCAAGACCAACTTCTCCATGCTGGTCCCCCCAGAGGCCGGTTTTGCGGGCTGGAAGGTCACAACCATCGGTGACGACATCGCCTGGATCAAGCCCCATGCCGACGGCAAGATGTACGCCATCAACCCCGAAGCCGGCTACTTCGGCGTGGCCCCCGGCACCAACATGCACACCAACCCGAACTGCATGCGCTCGCTGGACAAGGACGTGATCTTCACCAACGTGGCCCTGACCGACGATGGCGACGTGTGGTGGGAAGGCATGGAAAAAGACGGTGGCGGCATCCCCGCCCACCTGATCGACTGGCAAGGCAAGGACTGGACGCCCGAGATCGCCAAGGAAACCGGCGCCAAGGCTGCCCATCCCAACTCGCGCTTCACCGTGGCCGCCACCAACAACCCCGCGCTCGACCCCCAGTGGGACGATGCCAATGGCGTGGCCATCGATGCCTTCATCTTCGGCGGCCGCCGTTCCACCACCGTGCCGCTGGTCACCGAGGCCCGCACCTGGATGGAAGGCGTGTACATGGCCGCCACCATGGGCTCCGAGACCACCGCCGCCGCCTTCGGGGCCCAGGGCGTGGTGCGCCGCGACCCGTTCGCCATGCTGCCGTTCTGCGGCTACAACATGAGCGACTACTTCCAGCACTGGCTGGACATGGAGCACAAGCTGGAGGAATCGGGCCACACCCTGCCCAAGATCTTCTGCGTCAACTGGTTCCGCAAGGGTGAAGATGGCAAATTCGTCTGGCCCGGCTACGGTGAGAACATGCGCGTGCTCAAGTGGATGATCGACCGCATCGAAGGCCAGGCCCAGGGCCAGGACACGATGTTCGGCATTGCGCCGCAGTACGCCGAGATCAACTGGACCGGCCTGGACTTCAGCGCCCAGCAGTTCCAGACCGTGACCCATATCGACAAGGCCGCCTGGACGGACGAGCTCCAGCTGCACGATGCGCATTTCGAGCAACTGGCCTACCACCTGCCCAAGGAACTGCTGGAAACGCGCGCCGCCATCGCAAAGCGCCTCGCGGAAGTCTGACGCGAGCACCGCGCTGCGGAGGGAGCATCGCTCCCCCTTGGGCGCGAATGCCATGCGCTGAAGCCGCCCGTCCCTTACCGGGGCGAGGCGGCTTTTTCATGCGGGGGCTGCCGGGCCGGCTGCGAGCGCCCAGCAAAAAGCCGTGGACTGTGCCACGGCTTGGGATGTTGCGCCCACCGGCCATGCCGGGGGTGCAGGGAGTCTGAGCGGTGCTCAGCCGTACTTGCGCAAGTGCTGCTGGCTGGTGGCGGCAGCGCTCATGGCGCGGCTCAGGTCCGCCATCATGCGGGCATCCCGCAGGGCGGCATTCCAAGTGCGCTGGTCTTCGGCAGACTGGCGGCGGCTTTCCAGCCAGGCCTTGTAGCCGGTGCGCAGCACTACCGCAGCGCGACGGGCCGGCGTGGCAAGCAGGGCGATGGCGGCAAATGCCACCACCCACAGCACGGTCCAGGCGGCCAGCAGATGGCCGTCGCCCCAGGTGTCGACCACCTGATTGGCCACCACGAGCAGCGCTGCAACCACCGCAGCCAGCAGCATGGAAGCTGCGCCCCTTGCGCCGTCAAAACCTGCAGCAACATTTTTCAACGCCACGATGGCATTCTCTGCTCGGGCCACGCCGAGGTGCTGTGTGGAGTAATCCACTTGTGCAAAACTGGTCATTTCAAGATCCCTTTCAAACGCTTTTGGCGAAATTGCCGGGCGATGGAAGGATATTAGGGTTTACCCTTTATTTATTCAAATTTATATTATGAATTCAATTCATTCATATCATTGATATATGGATCATCTCCCGCCCGTCAACTTTCGCTCCCTCGATCTGAACCTGCTGCGCGTTTTTGACGAGGTGATGGCCGAGCGCAGCCTGACCCGGGCCGCGCACAAGCTGTCACTCACGCAACCGGCCGTCAGCAATGCCATGCGCCGCCTGCGCGACGTGCTGGGCGACGATCTGGTGGTGCGCAGCGGCCACGGCGTGGAGCCCACACCCCGCGCGCTGGCGCTGTGGCCCACGGTGCGCGAAGCCCTTGCGCAGTTGCAGGAATCACTGGCGCCCGGCCTGTTCGAGCCCGCCACAGCCACCTCCACCTTTGTGCTGGCCCTGTCGGACGCCACCGCCGCCACGCTGGTGCCGGGCCTGGTGGAGATCATGGAGCGCGAGGCACCCGGCATTTCGGTGCGGGTGGTGCCGCTCACCACGCGCGACCCCCGCCGCCTCCTCGAAGAAGGATCCGCCGACATGGCCGTGGGCTACTTTCCCGCCGTGCTGGCCGACCTGACGGCGCGGGCACAGTCGGGGGGCGTGGTGGCCTTTGACAGCCGCCGCATCTACGACGGCGAATATGTGTGCGTGATGCGCCAGGGCCATCCGCTGGCCGTTGCGCCGCTGACGCTGGACCAGTTTTGCGCCGCGCGCCACATGCTGGTGAGCTTTTCCGGGCGCCCCTTTGGTTTCATCGATGAAGCCCTGGCGTCGCTGGGGCGCGAGCGGCGCGTGGTGCTTACCGTCAACCAGTTCTTCACTGCGGGGCGGGTAGTGGCCAGTTCCGACCTTCTCACCGTGCTGCCACGCCACTTTGTGCCTGTGACCGGCATCGCCGAGGCACTGGTGCTGCGCCCCCTGCCACTGGATGTGCCGGCGGTGCATGTGGATGCGCTGTGGCGCCGGCGCGGTCCGCAGCAGACGGCCATCAACTGGTTGCTGCAGGCACTGGCACGCGCCGCCCGGCGCACCTTCCCCCAACCGGCGGGCCGCCCCGCCATCGACTGACGCCCCATGAAGATACAGCTGTTGTCCGACCTGCACCTGGAGGCGCATCCCCATTTCGAACCCGAGCCCGCCGCGGCAGCGGATGTGCTGGTGCTGGCCGGCGACATTGGCGCGTACCCGCAAGGGGGACTGCTCACCGACCAGGCCTTCGGTCTGGAGCGCTTTTCTCCGTTGCCGCAGTTTGCCGGCTGGCCCACGCCCGTGCTGTTCGTGCCCGGAAACCATGAGTACGACGCACAGGACTTCGACGCAGCCCATGCCCGGCTGCGCGCGGTCTGCGACCGGCTGGGCATCGCCTGGCTGGAACGCGAGACCCTGGTGCTCCATGGCGTGCGCTTTGTCGGCACCACGCTCTGGAGCGACTTCGACGCCCTGGCCGACCACGAAGGCAGCACCGACCTCGCGCGGCGCCTGAAACAGCGCGACAAGGCCTTTCGCGCCGCCAACTTCTATCTGCGCAAGACCGGCGGGACACGCCATGGCGAGCCCTTTCTGGCAGAGCCCGTGCGCGCCCAGGCACTGCAATGCCAGCAGTGGTTGCGCGCAGCACTGGCACAACCGCACACCGGGCCCACGGTAGCAGTCACCCATTTCGCACCCAGCCTGCGCAGCGCTGATCCGCGCTATGGGCTGGTACCCGGCACCGCCGGTTTCTGCAATGCCCTGGACGATCTGCTGCCCCTGGCCCGGCTGTGGCTGCACGGACATCTGCATGCCCCCAGCGACTACACCGTGACGGGCACCGACGAACAGGGAGCGGCCTGGCAATGCCGCGTGGTGGCCAACCCGCTGGGTTATGCACGCAAGGGGGAACAGGCCATGTTCCAGGCGCAGTGCTGTATTTCCGTATGATGGGCACAGGCTGACAAACTTTCCGTGCGCACGAGGAAACCTGACACAGCTCAAGACAAGAACAACGCGCGCCGATTAGCCTGAACCACCCATTCCGGAGAACACACCATGAACATCCTGCTTGCTGTCGACGGCAGCGCCTACACCAAGAAAATGCTCGCCTACCTGGCCACCCATGAAGAATTGCTGGGCGGCACCCACGAGTACACCGTGCTGACCGTGCAGGCCCCGCTGCCCGCACGCGCACGCGCTGCGCTGGGCAAGGAAGTCGTTGACACGTACCACGCCGAAGAAGCCGAAAAGGTCCTCGCTCCCGTGTGCAAGTTTCTGGGCCGCCATGGCGTGGATGCCAAGCGCAGCTTCAAGGTGGGCGCCGTGGGCGAGACCATCGCCAAAGTGGCGGACACCGGCAAGTTCGATCTGCTGGTCATGGGCTCGCATGGCCACGGTGCCATCGCCACGCTGGTGATGGGCTCGGTCACCACCCAGGTGCTGGCCCACAGCAAGGTGCCCTTGCTGATCGTGCGCTGAGGCTGCGCTGCCGCCAACCAAGCCCTGCCTCGGCAGGGTTTTTTTCGTCCCCCGTCAGCCGCCAGGCCCCATAAGAGCCCACCGACTTGCGTGGACATCCATGGGCTGCATGGTGGCCTTGCACACGGAGGTTGCGCGTTTTCGCGCGGCCCATTTCACCGCACAACACGGCACCGCCAGTTCGGGTGCAGAACACTAGCGTGCCGCCAGTCCATCAAAACAGGTGCGCACCACCAGGTCGACGATTTCTGCGTCCGAATACTGGCCGCCTTCCTTGAGAAACCCCACCACGGGATCGCATGCGCGGGCAAACAGGGTGTACAGCACCACCAGCGGCGGCAACGCAGGGTTGATGAGGCCTTGCGCCTGCGCCTCGGTGATCCATTGGCCAATCTGGTCGCTCACCGCCACCAGCCCGTCCAGATACTGCGGGCTCGCCATGAGCACCGCCCGCAGGCTGGAATTGCGGTTGGGCAGCAGCGGCATTTCGTTGGTGATCAGCCGCTCCAGCGACCAGCGCACCAGATCCTGCAGCTTGTCCTGCGGCGGCATTTGCGCGGGCAGGGTGTCCAGGTAGGCACGCACACGCCCCAGTATCTGGACCATGGCGGCGCAGCACAGGTCCTCCTTGCTGGCGAAGTGTTTGTAAAGGCTGGCCTTGGCGATGCCCACGGCATTGGCGACATCGTCCATCGTCATCGCGTCGAAAGACTTTTCACCCAGCAGGCGGCAGGTAGCCTGCAGGATGGCGTCTTCGCGCACCTGGTGCATCTGTTCCTTGAAGGAAACCTTGGTTTTCGGCATTTGCATACCGAGATCTTATACACACCGGTCCAAAAAAGACTTGAGCAATTGCATTGCAACCACACCGTTCATCCCAGCAACGAAACCGGACGCGCGCACCGCGTGCCGCGCTTCGCTGGAGAAAACCCGCGCGGCCTCAGGGCACCAGTGCCTCGGCCGCAGCGTGGGTCAGGGCCGCCGTCAGGGCGTCGAGCAACTCCGATTCCAGGTTCCAGCAATGCCAGTACAGCTGGATGGGCAAGGCGCACCCCGGGGCCAGCTCCACCATCGAGCCGTCCGCCAGGGCGTCCCGTGCCAGCAACTCTGGCACCACGCCCACCGCCCAGCCTGCGGCCACAGCCCGCATCTGGCCCTCCGCGCTGGGCACGAAAAGGTGGTTGAGCGCCACCCGCTTGAGCCCGAATGCGCGCGCCACGAACTCCGAGGCCATGTCGTCCTTGCGGTTGAACGACAGGAACGACACATCGCGAAAATTGTGCGGCGTCAGCCCTTGCGGCAAGTACTTCCGGGCAAACGAAGCCGAAGCCACCGCCACATAGGACATGGCCCCGAGCGGCACCATCTTGCAGCCGCGCAGCGCCTGCTTGAGCGTGGTGACACAGCCCAGCACCTGGCCGGAGCGCAGCCACTCCTGGGTGAAATCCTGGTCGTCCACGATGATTTCCAGCGGCAGGCGCTGGCGCACCAGGTCGTGCAGCGCATCCATCGCCCAGGTGGCAATGCTGTCGGCGTTGATGGCAATCGAAATGCGCTCATCCTCGCGCGTGCCACCGGGGGTGCTGGGGGCGAGCTCCTGCAGATCGCGCTCCAGATCGGCGCGCAGCAGGCGCATCTGCTTGGTGTGCTTGAGCAGCAACTGCCCCGCCGAGGTCGGCCGCAGCGGCCGGCTGCGCACGATGAGCACCGAGCCCACCTGCGCCTCCAGCGCGCGCAGGCGCTGCGAAACCGCCGACTGTGTAACGTTCAGCCGCTGGGCGGCACGCTCGAAACCGCCCTCTTCCACGATAGCGGCAAGGCATTCCAGGGCGGCGGGATCGTAGGTACTCATGGTTTTCAACTCGCGCAAAAAGGGGCCACTCTGCAGCGCACTTCATTAGATGCACTGATGTTTTTGGAGCAAGTTTAATTTTGCTTTTAGAGCAACGCAATGTCGCGCACACTGCGCCCCATGAAAACCATTGTTCTTGGCGCCGGCATCATCGGCATCAGCACCGCCTGGCATCTGCTGGAGCGCGGCCATGAAGTGACCGTGGTCGATCGCCAGCCCGACGCCGCGCTGGAAACCAGCTTCGCCAATGCGGCACAGATCTCGGTGAGCTACTGCGAGCCCTGGGCCAACCGTGCAGCACCATGGAAGGCGCTCAAGTGGATGTTCGACAAGGAGGCACCCCTGCTGTTTCGGCCCCAGCTCGACTGGGAGCAGTGGCGCTGGTGCCTGAAATTCCTCGCCCAGTGCAACGACAGCGCTTTTGAACGCAATGTGCAGCAGATCGTGGCCCTCGGCGCCTACAGCCATGCGGCGCTGAAGGACGTGGTGCGCAGCACCGGCATCGAATACCACCGGCTCGAACGCGGCATCGCGCATTTCTATTCCGATCAGAAATCCTTGGACGAAGCAGGCCACGCCGTCGAGGTGATGCGCCAGTTCGGTGTGCAGCGCCGCTTGGTCAGCAAGGGCGAGCTGCTGCAGATCGAACCCGCCTTCAAGGCCTACGGCGACCGCATCACCGGTGGCACCTACACCAGCACCGACGAAAGCGGCGATGCGCGCGTGTTCACGCAGCAACTGGCCCGCCGCTGCGCCGAGCGCGGCGCCAAGTTCTTGTATGGCCACGATGTGCTGCGACTGAACAAGATTGGCAATGCTATTGATTCAGTCGCTGTCATCGATCGCCAATCGGGCGTTGGCGGCAAGAAAGATTATCTGTTGAAGGGCGACGCCATCGTGGTGGCCTGCGGCTCCTACAGTGCGCCGCTGCTGCGCACCGTGGGTGTGGATCTGCCCATCTACCCCGGCAAGGGCTACAGCGCCACCTTCCCGCTGCGCAAGCCCGAGGGCGCGCCCATGGTCTCGACCATCGACGACGGCAAGAAGCTCGCCATGAGCCGCCTGGGCGATGTGCTGCGCGTGGCCGGCACCATCGAGCTGGGCGGGTTCGACCTGTCGCTCGACAGCCCCGTGGCCCGGGCGCGCTGCCACATGCTGTCGCGCCGCATCGAGGAGATCCTGCCCGGCGTGTGCGACACCCGCACGCCCGAGCAGGGCGGCAACCCGCAGTACTGGACCGGCCTGCGCCCGGCCACCCCCACCAACATTCCCTTCATCGGCAGCACGCGCCTGGGCAAGCTGTGGGTGAATGCCGGCCATGGCACCCTGGGCTGGACGCATGGCGCGGGCTCGGGCAAGGCCCTGGCGGAGCTGATCAGCGGCGCACGGCCCGCCATGGACTTCGGCTTTCTGGGCACCGAAGCCGCGCCGCCCCGGCGCGCGGCAGTCGCGGCCTGAAAGCCCCCGGCTCAGCCTCTCAGTGCAGCTGGCGCTGCTCGGCCAGAAAGTCGAGCAACGCGGCGTCGAATCTGTCCGGGTCTTCGAGCTGCGGCCAGTGCCCGACATGCGCCAGGCTCTGGTGGCGCGCATCGGGCAGCACATGGGCCAGGGCCTGCAGCGCGGCGGGGGGCGTGCAGGGGTCCATGGCGCCGCCCAGCAGCAAGGTGGGCATGGCCAGGCGCATGAAGGCCGTGGCATCGCGGTCAAACAAGGCCAGCAGCTGCAGCGCCCGCCGATAGGTCGCCGGGTACACCTGCGACAGCGCATGGCCCGCCAGCCGTACACCCTCGGGCAAGGCCCCGCTGCCGATGAACCGGGGCACGAGGGCCTGGGCCAGCTGCGCCATCGACTGGCCGCCGTCCACCGCTTCCAGGGCCTGCAGGCGGGGGCTCACCCAACGGCGCAAGGCCTCGGCATCCAGGCCGGGACCGCCGGCACAAAGCACCAACCGCCGCACCAGCGCGGGCTGGCGCAAGGCCACCTCGGCCGCCAGCATGGCACCGAGCCCATGCCCCACCAGCGTGACCGACCCACACTGCAGCGCCGCCACCAGCGCCAGGCAGCTTTGTGCCAGGCCCTTGAAGGTGTAGGGCTCAATGGGTGCGCTGTGGCCATAACCCGGCATGTCCCACGCCACGGCGCGGTAGCCGGCAGTGGCCAGCCGCTCCACCTGGGGCGCAAACGCGAGATGGCCGCCATCGGCATCGTGCAGCATGAGCACAGTGGGGCCGGCGCCCAGCGTGATGTAAGTAGGTAAGCGTGCCATGCAGTGTTCCGGAAAAGAGCCCACGCCTGCGCGGCCGGGGGCGCCACACCATAATAGCCCTCCCCATCTCCACGGCCCCGCGCCCCCGTTTTTGTGAACCGTTCCCCGCAACCACCTGCCCTGGCCCGCCCGCCGAGTTTTTCTGCGCGCGAGTTTCGCGATGCGCTGGGCATGTTCGCCACCGGAGTGACCATCGTGACGGCCCGCAATGCAGCGGGCGAGCTCATTGGGCTGACCGCCAACTCGTTCAACTCGGTGTCGCTGGAGCCACCCCTGGTGCTGTGGAGCCTGTCACGCGCCGCCGCCTCGATGCCGGCTTTTGCCCACGGATCCCACTACGCCGTCAATGTGCTGGCAGCCGACCAGAGAGCCCTGGCCGAGCGCTTTGCCGCCCGCGGGATCGACCGTTTTGCCGGCGTGGAGCACCACCCCGGCATCAGCGGCGCGCCTTTGCTGGCAGGCGCCGTGGCCACGTTCGAGTGTTTCAACCGCAGCCGCTACGACGAAGGCGACCATGTGATTTTTGTCGGCGAGGTCGAGCGCTGCCAGCACCAGGAAGGCCTGTCGCCCCTGCTCTACCACGGTGGGCGCTTCTACACCGAGCATCCCCTCTAGCGGTGCAGCCGATGGACCGGACACTGCAACTGCACAGCGTGAACGTGGGAACGGCCCAGCCCGTGCGCATCGGCGAGCGCCGCATTCTCACCGCCATCGGCAAATCCGCCACACCCGGCCCTGTCGCCGTGGGTCCGTTGGGCCTGGCCGGTGACGAGCAGGCCGACCTGAGCGTGCACGGTGGCCTGGCCAAGGCGGTATATGCCTACCCGGCGGAGCACTACGCCTTCTGGCAGGCCCAGCGGCGCGAGCGGGGCATCAGCCCGCTGGACGAAACATTGCCGCCGGGCTTCCTGGGCGAGAACCTCACGGTGAGCGGCCTGCTGGAGCAGGAGGTGTTCGTGGGCGACCGCCTGCACTTTCCCGATTGCGTGCTGCGCGTGACGGCGCCGCGCGAGCCCTGCTACAAGTTCGCCGCAGTGATGGGGTTTGCCCAGGCGGGCCGGGTCATGGCGTTGGCGGGTTGCTGCGGCTACTACCTGGCAGTGGAGCAGACGGGCACACTGGCGGCAGGCCAGCAAGCCGTTCTGGAGCCTGGCCAACGCAGCCTGAGCATCACGCAGGCATTCGCCGGAAAGTTCGCGAAGCATTCGCGCTGAGGCGCGCAGCGCATCCTGGTACCAGATGCTGCTGCGCCGATTGGCGCATGTCTTGGTTGGCGAAGTCCACCATCGTCGTCAGTGGAGTGACCACCAGCTTCATCCGGCAGGTCGCTGTTTTCTGGGTTTTGCGGACTGGTTTTCAGCCTGCGCCTGTGGGAGTTCAGTCGTTCGTTTGGCAGAACTTTCCTTGGATCTTGTAGCCCCGATCTGGGCTGCTTTCACTGGAAAAAGTATTGGCTCTATTTGCTTGAGCAGCCTGTCAACGAAAGCAGCATCTATGGGTGCGTGCGCAAAAAGCACGCGGTACCAAAGGGGCCCAAACAACAGATCCAGGACCAGATCATGGTCCAGATTGTTCGGGATCTGCTGGGTCTCGACCGCTCGTTGGAGCAGGGCGAGACCCGCCTGGCGTCGCGGCCCAACGACTCTTTCACGCAACAGCTCCGCAGTGACCGTGTCGTACTGGCCCTCCGCCATCAACGAGCACAAGATTCGCCGCCAGAGCGGGTCCTTCAATCGTTCCACGGTGGCCAAGAGGTAGCGCTTGAACTCCGCCCGAAGCGAACGGGCGTCCTGCCTGACCCCTTCGGAAAAGCCCTCCATATAGAGATCGACCAGTAAGGCGCCCTTGGTGGGCCAGCGCCGGTAGATCGACGCCTTGGACACCCCAGCCGCACCTGCCACCTGCTCAATGGAAAAGCGGGTTTCGCCCTCTCTTCTCAAGAGAGCTCGTGCGGCCTCCAGGATCGCACCGTGGGTCTGTTGGTTGCGCGGGCGACCGCGGGTGGCTTCCGATGCCTGCGGGGCGGTGTTGGCAGATGTAGTCATGGGTCATGATTCTCACAGATTTGACATACGATACGAACCGTTTTATATTCATAAAAAAGAAACGGTCCGTTTCGTATATAGGAGACAACAGTGAAGATTCACATCTGGCGCCCCACAGCGCGCTCACGCATCAATACCGACCCAGGTCAGTTCCGCGCCGGCCGACCACGATGTCCGGCATCGCACCCTGGCTTCATCCTGGTTCCCCTCTTTGCTACCACAGGGTCCCCGCCGCAAACAACGGCAACCCATGGCAATACGTGCAAGACCTTTCCATCTCACTGACGCACAGGAGTTCTCATGAAAACAGAAGACAGCAGCAACCGGCGCAGCGCGCTCAAGAGCATCGGAGCGCTTGGTGCTTCCGCTGCGCTGATGACGCTGAGCGTCAAGGATGTGTTTGGACAGACCACGATCCCCATCGCCTTGACAACCGGCCTGAAACTGGCGAACTACGGTCCGATCTACGTCGCTGCGCGCAATGGGCTGTTTGCAAAGCAAGGACTCGCGGTCACGGTCAATGTTGGCGGCACGGTCGTTGAACCCGTGTCGATTGCACTCTCTGGTCGTGCCCCGTTGGCCGTGACTGGCACCGGGATGGCCGTGAACTCCACCCTGGAGGGCGGCCAGATGAAAGTGGTCGCCAAGATGTGCGGTGCATTGGGCATGTGGGTGATCACCCGACCGGGCACTGCGTTCACGTCCCTCGCCGACTTCAAAGGCAAAAAAGTGGCCAGCCTGCGGTACCCCTCCAACACGGTCACTTCGCCCACGTTTGCGATGAAGAAATTTGCAGGACTAGACCCCAAGTCAGCAGGCGTCGAGTTCGTTGAGGGACCTCCAGGATCGATCGTCGGCGCGGTCCGCGACAAGCGCGCAGATGTGGGTGTGGTTTTCGAGTGGGACGCCAGTATCGCTGCGCAGCAAGGTTTGGAGGTCGCCTATGGCTTCGCGGACCAGATGGGGCCCATCCTGTTGACCTCCGTGATGGTGAAAAACGATTACTTGGTCTCGAATCCAGACCTGATTCAGCGCTTTTGCAACGCCATTGCCGCGTCCATGAAACTCATTCGCGAAAACAACCCGGTGTACGTCAGCGCCATGGGCGCTGAATTCAGCAACCTTGATCGATCGGTGGTTGCAGCAGGGTGTGCCCGCCTGCTGGCCACGAAGGGTTTTGTGCCAACCAATCCCATTATCTCGAAGGCCGAATGGGATGCCAGCGTCGAGCACGACTCCTTGGCCGGAACCATCCGCAAGGCATTGACTTTTGAGGAGATGGTTGACAACCGATTTGCACAAAAGGCCACGGAAGCCTTTGGTGCCGGAGCTTGAACATGGCCACTACCTCCATCGCAGCCAGCCAAACCGACCGCTCCAGCAGCGCTACCGCCATGAGCTCAACACTTCGAATTACTTTCTATCAAGCCACACTGGTGCTGGGCATGCTTTTGGCGTGGGAGTTGCTCGTGCGATCCGGCGTTGCGCCTGTGTACCTGTATGGGCAACCCTCGGGCATCCTGGAGAAAGGACTGGCCCTGATCCGGGAAGGCGACCTCTTTGTCCATATGGGCGCAACCGCATTTGAGGCCATCCTAGGGTTTGCGATCGGCACCACGCTGGGCAGCGCCGCGGGCCTCACGCTGTGGCTGTCTGACACGGTTGCACGCGTCTTGCGCCCCATCATCGTCGCCATCAATGGTGTGCCCAAAATCGCATTGGCGCCACTGGTGATTGTTTGGTTTGGCGTGGATATGGGAGCCAAGGTCGCAATCGCCGCCAGCTTGACCTTCATCGTTGCACTGATATCCGTCTATCAAGGCACGCAAGAGGTGGATCAGGATCTCGTCAAGCTGATGCGTTCGCTCGGCGCTCGCCGGTTGACCATCTGGCGCAAGGTCATCGTTCCAGGTTCAACCCCATGGATTTTGGCCACGATGCGATTGAACATTGGCTTTGCCATGATTGGCGCGGTCGTGGGGGAATACATCTCCGCCAAAAAGGGCTTGGGCTACTTCATCTACAACGCGGGCGCGCTGTACGACCTCAACGCGGTATTCGTCGGGATTTTCTGTCTCATGGTTCTGGCACTGGTGCTGGACATTGTTCTGCTCAAAGTCGAAGCGAGGTTCAAATGGTGAAAAACAATAGCGCTACCGTGCTGGAAGCTCGCAACGTATCGATGACGTTCAACGCAGGTTCAGAGCGCGAAGTGGTGGTGTTCCGAGGCGTGAACTTCGCGCTTCACGAAGGCGAAATTCTTGCGATCGTTGGCCCCTCGGGCTGTGGCAAGTCCACACTGTTCAACATCATCGCTGGTCTGCTGGAGCCAACGTCAGGGGCCGTCTATGTTGATGGGGAGCGCATCGACGGTGCACGTGGACAGGTGGGCTATATGTTGCAAAAGGACTTGCTGCTGCCTTGGCGAAGTGTTCTGGACAACGTCACGCTCGGACTGGAAGTCCAGGGGGTCGAAACTGGCATGGCGAGAGAACGCGCAGCAGGTCTCATCAAGAGCTATGGCTTGGCAGGCTTTGAGGCGGCTCGACCCAGCTCCTTGTCTGGGGGGATGCGTCAGCGCGTCGCTTTCATGAGAACGCTCGCGCTGGACCCCAAGGCGATCTTGCTGGACGAACCATTTTCTGCGCTGGATTTCCAGACCCGGCTTGTGCTGCAAGGCGATGTCAGACGCATCATTCGTGACAGAAACAAGGCGGCCATTCTCGTGACACACGACATTGGCGAAGCCGTTGCCATGGCCGATCGTGTTCTGGTGCTATCTCACCGGCCCAGCACCGTCAAGGCCATCTACGACATCGATCTCGGAGTCTCTGAGGACGATCCCATTGCATTGCGGCGTTCTACCCGCTTCAACGACCACTTTGATGCAATCTGGAACGACCTCGACATACAAGTTTCCTCAACCGCCTGATGCTGGCACGGCCCACCATGCTTCGCTGTGAAGCGGATGGGCCAGTCAAATAAAAGTGAGTTCGCAGATGCATACGATTGCTGAAAAGCCCAACCGGGCTGCAATGTTGAATGACCGCGCGAGGGACAGCCAAACTCCCCGCAACTCCTACGAAGCACTTGTGCAGTGCGCTCATAGGTGGCCAGATCACGATGGTGTTGTTTTTCCCCTCGCAAACAAGCGTTTGAGCTTCAGCCAGTGGCTGGATCAAGCGGAGCGGCTGGCACAGGCGCTGCGCAGAATGGGAATTGGTGAAGGTGATACCGTCGCGCTGTGGGCAGAGAACCGGGTTGAATGGGCGGTGACTCAGGCAGCACTTGCGGGAATCGGTGCTGTCCTCGTGCCGATCAACACGCATTTTCGAGAAAAAGACCTGTGTTTTGTGTTGAAACACAGTCAAGCCAAGGCCATCCTGTTCTCACAGCGCTTTCGATCCAGCAACTACCTGAACATGATTGTCAGCCAGCGACCGCAAGCGCCGGCCCTGAAACACGTTATCTGTTTTGATCCGGTAGAGTGCCAGGACGTCTTGGCCTATGGCCAACTGATCGAAGACCGCGGTGATGCTTTTGTTCCAACCCAGGCATCGGCGGCCGCCATGGGTAGTGTGCAGTACACCTCCGGGACAACGGGGCAACCCAAAGGAGCTGCGCTGTCTTTTGGTGGAATGATGCTCAATGCTGCGGCGAGCGCTCGTCGGCTGAAGCTGACTCACGAGGACCGCTGGACATCGATCATTCCGCTGTTTCACTGCGCGGGATGCATCATGAACCTGATGGGCTGCCTGACCCAAGGCGCAGCTTATGTGGGCGTGCCTGCGTTCGACGCACAGGATATGTTCCGCATTATTGAAAGCGAGCGCTGCACTCTGCTCACCGGTGTACCCACCTCGTATCTGAGCATGCTGCAGCACCCAGAACGGCCAAGTTACAACCTCGGTTCGCTGCGTGCAGGTACCTGTGGGGGCTCTGATTGCGACCCTGGCGTACTCGCACGATGCGCGGCCAATTTCCCGATACCCGGTTTGGTGCAGGTCTATGGTCAGACAGAGGCCAGTACCCTGATTGCCCTTGACGAGCCGGACAGTCCTTTTCGATGGGAAACCAGTGGCTTGCCATTGGAGGGTATGGAACTGCGGATTGCTCACCCCGAAACACGGGCCTGCGTGGCTCCGATGGAGTTGGGACAAATCGAAGTGAAGGGACCGATGGTGATGATGGAATACCTTCACCAGCCGGAGGCCACCAGCAAGACCATTGACGACCAAGGATGGATGCAAACAGGCGATCTGGGCTACCTGCGCACGGACGGACGTGTCGTGGTGGCTGGAGGCCGGCTGCGAGACATGATCATCCGTGGAGGCGAGAATATTTATCCAGTCGAGGTCGAGAACCTGCTGCGAGAACATCCGGCCGTGGCAGAGGTTGCCGTCTTTGGCTTGCCCGATACGTACTATGGCGAGACGGTAGCGGCAGCCATCAGTCTGCGCGCGCCAGCAATGACCGCCGATCTGAAGGCATTCTTGACCGGAAAAGTAGCCGCATTCAAGCACCCGATCCGATACTTTCAGGTCACAGAATGGCCCATGACCTCCAGCGGGAAGATCAAGAAGCGCGATCTGCAGGCCGCTGCCTTGGCCAGCCAACTGGACGCACTCGCATGAGGTCGCCTGCATCCGGATGCAGTGCCATACACTGCGTCGTTCCGGGACCGGATTCGACCGCTGCGGCTATCGGCAATACCGACGTGATGGTCGTTTCGTCACCCTATCTCATTGGACTGCTGGAGGAGGTCAGCCACCGCGCGGTCAGAGATCTTTACGAACCTGGTGAAGCCTCGGTCGGTACCCGCATCGATGTGTCTCATGTGGCACCCGCCTTTCCGGGGCGGGAAGTCGTCGCACAGGCAAAACTGGAAACCGTGGAAGGAAGACGGCTCCGGTTTTCAGTTGCTGCCCACCAGGATGGACGATCTATCATGCACGGCATGCATGAAAGGGCAGTTGTTCGGTTGGAGAGTTTTCTTGCGACCGATCCGGGCACTCCCCCCAGACATGCGGGCCAAGGGTCCATCGAATTCTTTTTCGACTACCACAGCCCGTGGTGCTATTTCGCAGCCTTGCGCTTGGGAGCCGTTGCAGCCCGCTTGGGTCGGGAAGTAGTTTGGAAACCCATGCATCTGGCACGCCTGATCGAGCGGATTGACGGACGCCGCCCCCTGGAAGCCAACGCAGCTTTTGTGCACTGGTTCAAATCCGATATGCAAGACTGGGCGGAGGCGTTGGGTGTCGAACTTCGCTACCATCCCGATTTTCCGCTGCGGCCCGTACGGGCATTGCGTGCCACGGTCTATGCCGCACAGCAGGGACGGGCTGAAAGCTTCGTACTCGGCGTCATGCGTGCCTACTGGAGCGAATCCAAAGACATCAGCGATGCACACCAACTCGCCGATATTGGCGTTGCCGTTGGGCTCGATAGAAGCGCGGTGCTTGCGTCAATTGACGATCCGACGTGCAAAAGCGCGATCGAGGCCAATACACAGGAGGCACAAGACAGAGGCGTCTTCGGTGCACCCAGTTTTTTCTGTGATGGTAAGCTGTTCTGGGGCAACGATCGCTTGGGTCAGTTGGAGGAATATGCACAGCGATCTCGGCATGACCATCCTCCAGGCGGCTGACGGTCTGGCTGAACAAGCCCAGTTGATCGACTAGCATTTGCCCGGCCCATCAACCGACTGCCGAAATACTGCCTGACAGCCATCCCTTACAAGGTCTTGCTCGGCGCGCCGTGAGCACGCGCACGGTCAAGACATGAGAGCCTGCGATGCTGCCGTCGATATAACCCTTTGGCTTGATCAGCGTAGGCGCAGTAGATGACGGGCCAATTGCTGCGGATCCTCACCGGCGCTGGCAGGTGCTGCGCCGGCACGACCGCCAGCAGGCCCTCGTAGTTGCTGCCGATCTGCACCGTCAAGTGAAGCTGGACACGTCCAGCGCCGGGTGCTGGGGTCGGTGCGCCTGCCCAACCACGCGCTTGAGTTGAGCAGACGGACACGCTGGCGGCAGGCTAGCAGGTCAGCAGGCGACGTTGAAGCCGAGCCAAAGAGGCCTGAGCATCACGCAGGCGTTCGCCGGAAAATCCGCTCAGCATTCGCAGTGAAGCGCGTACCGCTCCTTTGCCGATAGCTTCCAGCGTTCCATGCACCTTGGAGGCCGGTTGGATCAGAATTCAGCGCCCAAACTCGGGCAGCTCGATCTTGACTTCGAGAACTTCCAGGTTGTCCTGGCGTTCCAGGTGCACCCTGAGGTCGTCGGGGCTGATCTTGACGTATTTCGAGATCACCGCCACCAGCTCGCGCTGCAGGGCGGGCAGGTAGTCGGGCTCGGCGGCATTGCGGCCGCTGCGCTCGTGCGCCAGGATGATCTGCAGGCGCTCTTTGGCAACGCTGGCGGTTTTCTTCTTTTCGCCGAGCAGGAAGGAGAGGAAAGAAGCCATGGCTTATTTGCTCCCGAACAAGCGTTTGAAGAAGCCAGGCTTTTCGGCGTCGATGAAACGCAGGGGTTTGTCTTCACCCAGGAAACGAGCGATCACATCCGAGTAAGCCTCTGACACGTCGGTGCCTTTGGCGTGGATGGCGGGCGTGCCCTGGTTGGACGACTGCAGCACCACTTCCGACTCGGGGATCACGCCGATGAGCTTGATGCGCAGGATGTCCTGGATGTCCTCCAGGCTCAGCATCTGGCCGTCTTCGACCCGGCTGGGGTTGTAGCGCGTGATGAGCAGGTGCTCCTTGATGGGCTCGCCGCCTTCGATGGCACGCTTGGTCTTGCTGCCCAGCATCCCGAGGATGCGGTCGGAGTCGCGCACCGAAGACACCTCGGGGTTGGTCACCAGCAGCGCCTCGTCGGCAAAGTGCATGGCCATCAGCGCGCCGCTTTCGATGCCGGCGGGCGAGTCGCAGATGATGTATTCAAAGCCCATGCCGGCCAGGTCGGTCAGGATCTTCCCGACGCCCTCTTGCGTGAGTGCGTCCTTGTCGCGCGTCTGGCTGGCAGCCAGCACGAACAGGTTGTCACACTGCTTGTCCTTGATGAGGGCCTGGTGGAGATTGGCCTCGCCCTGGATCACGTTGATCAGGTCATACACCACGCGCCGCTCGCAACCCATGATGAGGTCCAGGTTGCGCAGGCCGACGTCAAAGTCGATCACGGCGGTCTTGTGGCCGCGCAGGGCGAGGCCGGTGGCAAAGCTGGCACTGGTGGTGGTCTTGCCCACGCCACCCTTGCCGGAGGTCACGACGACGATTTTGGCCATGTGTGCTGATTCTCTGTGGGAGTTGATATGAATGAAAAAGGCTCTCAGGCTCTCAGGCTCTCAGGCCAGCGGCTCGATGAGGAGCTTCTCGCCGTCGAGCCGCACCTGGGCCGGCTTACCCGCCACATTGGCGGGCAGCGCGGTCTCGGTGGTGCGGTAGATGCCCGCGATGGAGACGAGCTGCGGCTCCAGGCAGGTCGAAAAAATGCGGGCCTCGGTGTTGCCGCGCGCACCGGCAATGGCACGGCCACGCAGCGGGGCATAGACATGGATGTTGCCGTCGGCAATGACTTCGGCGCCAAAGCTCACCACGGCCATCACCACCAGGTCGGCACCGCGCGCATAGACCTGCTGGCCCGAACGCAGGGGCTTGTCCACCACCACGGTGCCGGGGCCGGCCATGGGCACCTCACGGATGACTTCGACCTCATGCACCACCTCGCGGATGACCTCGCGCACTTCGGGCGCTGGCGCTTCGGCGCGGGCCTGCGGGGCATCGGGTGCAGCGGCCAGGCCCACAGCGCGCGCGGCCTCCATCTGGGCCACGCTGCCGCCGCGCACGGCCACCGGCAAGGTGCTGTGGCGGCGCAACTGGGTCGTGATGGCGGCAAAGTCGATGGGTTCGGGCGCCTCGCGCACGGGCCCCAGGTCGATCAGCACCGGATCGTTGTCGAAAAAACCGGGGGCATCGGCCACACGCTCGGCCAGGTCGGCGGCAAACTGTGCGGCGTCGGTGGTCTTGAGCACCACGGCCACTACGGGCAGCGAGGCGCTTTTGAGATCAAAGCTGGTGCGGGCTTGCGCCGCCATTTCAAGGGCCATGGAGGGATTGCAGGATGAAAGGCTCGCCACCTGGCGCCGGGCAGGCGCGCCACTGGGGGGCCAAAAAGGCAAAGTGTACTGTGCAGCACCCCGCGAAAGCGTAACGTCCCGTGCATGCCGCCTCCATGGTGGAGCGGATGCAGCCATGGCGGCAGGCGGGCGCCGCAGTGCCGGCAGTGCAGCGCCCGGGCAGGTGATCAGAGTTTCGGAATGCGGATGCGGCTGATCATCAGCGAACCCGACAGCGCAAACAGCAGCACCAGCGGGTGCAGCGTGAAGCCGCCAATCAGCACCTGGCCGAACCACAGATGCTCGCGCACCGCCCCCATATAGGCGGCCAGGGCCAGAAGACCCACCAGCACGATGGAGGTGGGGATGGGCGTGCCCTCGAAGTATTTCACCTTGCCATCGTCGCCCGACAATGTTTCGGCCGTGACGTTGTAGCGCGCCAGGCGCGACACCCCGCAGGCCACGAAGTAGGCCAGCACGATGCGGTCGTACAGCCCCTGCATGCCGCAGCCATAGGCAATGATGGCGGGCGCCACGCCGAACGAGATCACGTCGGCCAGCGAATCGAGCTCGCGGCCCATGGCGGAGCTTTTCTGGCGCCAGCGGGCGATGCGTCCGTCCAGCACATCAAAGATCAGCGCGGCCAGCACCAGGGCGCAGGCAAAGTGGACATGGAGCACATCGTTGGTCTGCAGGTACGACATCACCGAGAACAGGGCGCCCACGCCGCAGACTGCGTTGCCCAGCGTGAACCAGTCCGCCAGATGGAATTCGCGGATCATGGAGAAGCGTTTGGGCGCTGGCGGGATCGGCATGGGCAGGGCTCCGGGGTGCGTCAGGGCGCGGAAAAGCCATTATGCGGCGCCCAGGAGGCCCTGCGGCGGGCGGGGGAAGCCGCCTCAGTCGAGCGTGATGCCCGTGGACTTCACCACGCCGGCCCAGCGTTGCAGTTCCTTGCCGATGTAGCTGCGGTATTCCTCCGGGGTCGAGCCCAGCGGCTCTGCGCCCTGCACCGCCAGCTTGGCACGCACCTCGTCGCTTTGCAGCGCCTTGTTGATCTCGGTGTTCAGGCGCTGCACCACGGCATCTGGCGTCTTGGCGGGCACCATCACGCCCTGCCAGGCTCCCGCTTCAAAGCCGGGCATGACGGTTTCCGCCAGCGTGGGCACGGCGGGGTACAGGGACATGCGCTTGGCGGTGGTGACCGCCAGCAATTTCAGGCGCTTGTCGTTCACGAAGGGCATCACCGAGTTGATGGTGTCGGTCATGAACTGGATCTGGCCCGCCACCAGGTCCACGTCGGCCGGGGCGCTGCCGCGGTACGACACATGCGTGGCCTTGATGCCCTGGTGCTGGGTGAACTGGTAGGCCGCCAGATGGGTCACGTTGCCATTGCCCGCCGAGCCATAGGAGAGCTTGTCGGGATTGGCCTTGGCGTACTCGACGAATTCGCGCACGGTGTTGGCGGGAATGCTGGGGTGCACCACCAGGGCCAAAGGCACCACGGCCGTAAGGGCCACGGGTGCCAGGTCTTTCTGCACGTCGTAGCTCAGGTTCTTGTACAGGGCCGGGCTCAGGGTGATGGACGAGGTGTTGTAGAGCACGGTGTAGCCGTCGGCCGCCGCCTTGCTGACCAGGGCGCCACCAATGTTGCCATTGGCCCCGGGCTTGTTGTCCACCACCACCGACTGCCCCATCTGCTCGCCCAGCTTCTGCGCCAGCACCCGCGCCACCTGGTCGGTAGGGCCGCCCGGCGGGAAGGGCACCACCAGGGTGACGGGCTTGCTGGGGTAGCTTTGCGCCTGGGCGAGGCCCATGGGGGCCAGGGCCGCCGCGCCGGCGGCGCAGCCGAGCAAAGCCCGGCGCAGGCGCCGAAACTGGTTCGGCCGCAAGGACTGGGGGGCATCGGTTTTTTTCATGGTGCTTGTCTCCTGGGTTGTGATGAGAAGGAAATCCGTTCACGAGCGCCCGGCCAGCAGCCGGGTGGCGGTGTAGGTCATCACCATCACGCCGTGGTGATTGAAAACATCGATGCGCGAGGTCACCACGGCGCGGCCGCTCCTGGACGTGGGGCGGATCTCCGTCACCTCCACCACCGCCTCGATGGTGTCACCCACCTGCACGGGCGCCAGGATCTTCTGGTGCAGCTCCAGCATGGCCAGGCCCGTGCCCTGGATCATGGTCTGCAGGATGAAGCCCTCGATGAGCGCATAGGTCAGCGCCCCCGGCACGGGCCGCCCGGCCATGGCGCCGCCCTCATAGCCGTCTTCGATGAAGATCGCCTCCAGCATGCCGGTGACGCCGATGAAGCTGACCAGGTCGGTCTCTGTGACCGTGCGCCGGAAGGTACGAAAGCGTTGGCCCACGCTGAGGTCTTGCCACACGAAGCCCTGGCCCAGTCGGGGCAGGCTGCGGTCCACGCCTGCGGGCGTGTTCTGGCTGTTGTCCATGACGAGTGTCCTTTTCAAGAAGCGGGCGCGATGGCTGCGCGCGCGCCCAGCAATGCATCGATCTGCGCGGCGCCGAGCCCGGCCTCGGTCAGCAGCTCCCGGGTGTGTTCGCCCAGCCGCGGCGGCATGGTGATGGCGGGGCGCTGCCCGTCAAAGCGCACCGGCACGCCCGGAAAGCGCAATGCCCCCAGGGCCGGGTCGGCCACCGTTTCAAAGAATGCGGTGGCCACCAGGTGCGGGTCCTGCGGCAAGTCCGGCAGCCGGGCCACAGGCGCGGCGGGGATTTCCAGCCGTTCGCAGGTGGCGACCCAGTGGGCCGTGGTGTGGCGCTCGGTAAAGCCCGAGGCAATTTCCAGCAACTCTGCGATGTGGCGCGTGCGGCTGGCGATATCGACAAAGCGCGCATCGCGCGCCAGCTCCGGTGCCCCCACTTCCGTGAAGAAGCGCTGCCAGTGCAGGTTGGTGTAGGGCATCATGGCCACGGCCCCGTCGGCCGTGCGGTAGGGCCGGCGCCAGGGCGCCAGCACGCGCGGGTAGCCGGGGGCCGACAGCGGCGGCTCGAAATGCTGGCCGTAGTAGTGTTCGACCAGGTTGAAGCCCACCATGGACTCGAACATGGGGATTTCCACCAACGCGCCCTCGCCCGTGCGTTCGCGCTGCCACAGCGCCGCCAGAATGGCATGCGCGGCCACATGGGCGCAGGTCTTGTCGGCGGCAATCGTGGGCAGGTAGCGCATCTCGCCGCCCTGCCGCTCCATCAGATCGGCCAGCCCCGACATGCCCTGGATCACGTCGTCATAGGCCGGTTTGCCGGCATAGGGCCCGGGCAGGAAGCCCACCAGGCTGGCGTACACCAGGCGCGGAAAGCGCTGGCGCAGCGCCTCGGGCGCCAGGCCCAGGGCGGCCAGCTTTTGCGGCCGCATGCTGTGCATCAGCACATCGGCGGTGGCGATCAGCGCGGCCAGCGCTTCCTGGGCGCCGGTCTGCTTGAGGTCCAGCGCCACGCTTTTCTTGCTGCGGTTGGAGCCGAGGAACATGGCCGCCATGCCCGGCTCTTTCGTGGGGCCGGTGTGGCGGGTCGAGTCGCCCTCGGGGGGCTCGACCTTGATCACCTCGGCACCGTAGTCGGCCAGGATCTGGCTGGCCAGGGGACCAAAAATCACACTGGACAGATCCAGGATGCGCAGGCCCTGCAGCGGCTTCATCGTGCGATCTCCGTGGCGCTTTACTGAAACTTCGGCGCGCGTTTTTCGATGAAGGCGGTCACCGCTTCGCGGTGGTCGGCCGTCTTGTGGGCGATGGCCTGGTAGCCCGCCGATATTTCCAGCAGCGAAGCCAGCGAGGCGCTCTGCCCTTCGCGCAGCAGGCGCTTGGTCATGCGCATCACGGCACCGGGGTTGGCCGCGATCTTGGCGGCCAGCGCGCGGGCGGTGGGCAGCAGCTGGTCGGCCGGCACCACGCGGCTCACCAGGCCGCAGGCCAGCGCCTCCTGCGCGCTGATGGCCTCGCCGGTGAACGCCATCTCGGACGCCTTGGCCATGCCCACCGCGCGCGGCAGCAGCCAGGCGCCACCGTCGCCCGGCACGATGCCCACGCGCACAAAGCTCTCGGCAAAGGTGGCGGTTTCGCTGGCGATGCGGATGTCACACATGCAGGTCAGGTCCAGCCCCGCGCCGATGGCCGGGCCGTTGACGGCGCAGATCACGGGCACATCGAGCTGGACCAGCGCATTCGGGATCTGCTGGATGCCCTGGCGGTATTCCTCGCGGATGAGGTCGGGCGTGAGCGCGTCGTCAAAAAAGCGCTGCATGTCCTTGACGTTGCCGCCCGAGCTGAAGATGGGCCCGGCGCCGGTGAGGATCAGCACCTTCACGCTGGCGTCCTTGCGCACGGTGTCGCACAGCTGCACGAACTCCTGCACCGCCGTGTTGCCGGTGAGCGCGTTGCGCGTCTCGGGCTGGTTCATGGTGGCGGTGAGGATGCCGCCGTCGCGCTCGATGGTCAGAAAGGCCATGGTTTTTCTCCGCTATAACAAAATGAGCTGCTGGCGCTTGTGAATCAATGGTTTCATATGGTTTTCAATATGGAATCCATAAAAACAGGCGCTACCAGCGATGGTTTTTAAAGTGCCACGGGCACATCGGTGATGCGCCGCACGATGTCCAGGGTCATGCCCTGGTGCGCCAGCAGGGCCTCGCCCGCCACGCCGTGCCAGTAGGCCTCGCTGCCCGCGGTCTGGCGCCAGGCATGCAGGCGGCGGGTGAACAGCTGCAGGTCGTATTCGGCGGTGAAGCCGATCGCGCCGTGGATGGCGTGCGCCAGCTCGGCCACCACCAGCGCCGCCTCGCTGCAGCGCGCCTTGGCCGTGGCGACGCGCAGGCGGTCGGGCGCCAGGCCGGCGCCGCTGCAGCCCAGCTGCGCCGCCATGCGCGCGGCAAACACATGCTCGCTCATCACCGCCAGCTGGTGCTGGATGGCCTGGAACTTGCCGATGGGGCGGCCAAACTGCTGGCGCTCGTTGGCGTATTGCAGCGTGCGGTCGAACACGGCCTTCAGTGCGCCGGCCATCTGCGCAGCCACCACGGCAGCCTGCAGGGTGCGCACGTCGAGTGCGGCATCCACCGCCACCACGGGTGCGGCCTGTACCTGGCCTGCGGGCCAGGCCAGCGCGGCATCCAGCGCCAGCGCCTGGGGCGTGACTTGCGCGCCCGTCACGGGCAGCAGATGCCAGGCACCACCGGCCTGCACCAGCACCGATGCCGCCACCGCGCCGCCGCGCACCAGCGCGCAGCGCAGGCCCCCGTCCTGCAGCCGCTCGCCGCGCGCCAGCGTGATGCTGCCAGCGGGACGCGCCACGCCGGCCTGGGCCAGCAGGGCGCGCGCCACCAGGGTGTCGCCCAGCGGCAGCGGCAGCGCATGCGCGCCGCATTGCTCCAGCACGCCAAACACCTGGGCCAGGCCCAGGCCGGCGCCGCCGTCACCCTCGCTCAGCAGCGCATCGGCCAGGCCGGTGGCTTCCAGCTGCGCCCACAGAGCCGCCGTGGCGGGCGCGCCGCGTCCGCCGGACTCCATGGCCCGCACCACCTGCGGCGTGCACTGGTCGGCCAGCACATCGCGGGCGGCGTCGGCAAACATGTCGTTGTTGTTCGTGGTCATGTGTTTCTCCCAATCAACGCAATCCGAGACCGCGAGCGATCATTCCGCGCAGGATGTCGCGCGTGCCGCCGCGCAGCGAGAACGAAGGCGAGGCCTCCGTCACGTACTTGAGGGTCAGCAGCAGCTCGACCGGCACATCCTCGACATCGCGCGCAAACAGGTCGTCGGCGATGGCCGCGGGAATCATCTGCTCCAGCGTGGTGCCCAGCTCTTTCACCAGTGCGGCCTCGACGATGGGGCTGGCGCCCTGGGTGAGCTTTTCCTGCACCGACACCGACATGGCGCGCAGCGGCGCGAGCTGCGTGAGCACCTTGCCCGCCAGCTGCCGCGCCGATTCGCTGCGGCCCTGGGGCGTGCGCACGTAGTCGAGCCACTGGTCGAACAGCACGATGGAGGAGAACAGGCGCTCGGGCCCGCTGCGCTCGAACGCCAGCTCGGCCGTGACCTGCTCCCAGCCCTGGCCTTCGGCGCCGATGAGGGCGTCGGCGCCCAGCTGCACGTTGTCGAAGAACACCTCGCAGAAATGGCTGTCACCCGACAGGTCCTCGATGGGTCGCACCGTGACGCCGGGCAGCGACAGGTCCACGATCACCTGCGACAGCCCCTTGTGGCGGTCTTCGGCGCTGCCCGAGGTGCGCACCAGCGCAATCATGTACTGGCAGTGGTGGGCATTGGTGGTCCAGATCTTCTGGCCGTTGAGCAGGAAACCCTGTTCGTTCGGCACGGCGCGCGTCTTCACGCTGGCCAGGTCCGAGCCCGCGTTGGGCTCGCTCATGCCGATGCAGAAAAACGCCTCGCCGCGGCACACGCGCGGGATGTAGAACTGCTTTTGCGCCTCGGTGCCGTATTTCAGGATCAGCGGCGCGCTCTGGCGGTCGGCGATCCAGTGCGAGCCCACGGGCGCGCCGCAGGCCAGGAACTCCTCGACCAGCACATAGCGCGTGAACGCGCTGCGCCCGCCGCCGCCGTATTGCGTGGGCAGCGTGATGCCCAGCCAGCCCTTTTGCCCGAGCTGGCGGCTCAGCTCGCTGCTGTAGCCGCCCCAGGAGCGCGCGCGGATGTGTGCGGGCAGGTCCTGGATGGCCTGCTGCAGGAAGGCGCGCACCTCGGCGCGCAGCGCCTCGTCTTCGGCGGGAATGCGCGTGAGCGCCAGTGAATCCAGAGTGCTCATCCTAAAACTCCATGGTCTTTGCAGGTCTGCAAGGGGGTGGGCGACAGGCCCAGGTGGCGGGCCAGCACGGCGGGGCGTTCGCTCATTGCAGCGGCACCTTGGCCTGGGTCACGATGCGCTTCCACAGGGCGATCTCGTTCTTCTGGAACTCGTGCATCTGCGCGGGGCCGCCGGTCATGGCGGTGGCGCCGATGCGCGCATAGAAGTCCCGGGTTTCGTCCATCCTGGAGATGGCGGTGAACAACTCGGCCAGTTTGGCGGTTTCGGCGGCGGGCGTCTTGGCGCTGACCATGGCGCCCACCCAGGTGTAGGCCTCGAAGCCCGGCAGCCCCGCTTCCGCGGCGGTGGGCACCTCTGGCGCGGCGGCCACGCGCTTGTCGGAGGCCACGGCCAGCACCTTCACGCGGCCACCCTTGGCCAGCTCCTGCACGGCGGTCACTTCGGCAAAGGTGTAGTCCACGGTGCCAGAGGCCACGGCCGTCATGGTTTCGCCGGCGCCCTTGAAGGGCACATGCACGGTGCTGATCTGGGCCTTGTCGTTGAGCAGTTCGCCCATCAGCTGGTAGCCGGCCGAGCCCGCGCCGAAGTTCACCTTGCCGGGGTGGGCCTTGGCATGGGCGATCAGGCCCTGGAGGTCGCTGTAGGGCGCCTTGGGCATGGTGGCGATCATGGCGGGCGAACGCATCATCATGGTCAATGGCGCGAAGTCGTTCACCGGGTCGTAGGGCAGCTCCTTGAACAGGGCCGCGTTCACGGCCAGCGTGGAGTTGCTGCCAATGAACACGGTATAGCCATCGGCCGGCGCGGAGAGCACCTGCTTGACGGCAATGAAGCCGTTGGCGCCGGGCTTGTTGTCCACCACCACGGGCTGGCCCGTGAGATCGCCCAGCTTGCGCGCGAAATAGCGCGCCGAGGTGTCGGTGCCGCTGCCGGGGCCAAAGGGCACGACGAACCTGATGGTCTTGGAGGGGAATGCCTGGGCTTGCACAGCGGGGGCCAGGGCGGCAGCGGCCAATGCCAGCAATGCGCCGGCCACGGTTCTACGGGATTGCGTCACGGTGTCTCCTTCGTCGACTCTGTTGTGGGTGCCCGTTCCTGTTGCGAGCCCTGCGCGGAACTGTAGGAACCGGTGACCATGCTGTCTAATATTAAAAATTCACAAACCGATATTTATTGGATATCACATGAACCTGCGCCAGCTGCGCCAGTTCGTCACCCTGGCGGAAACCGGCAACTTCCATCGCGCGGCCGAGCTGCTGCACATCGCCCAGCCGCCGCTGTCGGTATCGGTGCGCAAGCTGGAGGAAGAACTGGGCAGCCGGCTCTTTGAGCGCCACAGCACGGGGGTGCGCCTGACACCCGAGGGCGAGGCCATGCTGCCCGACGCGCGCCTGGCGCTGTTCCACGCAGAGCGCTGCCGGCAGGCCGTGGCCGACGCACGCGAGGGCCTGGGCGGGGTGCTGCGCCTGGGCATCATCGGCTCGGCCACCTATGCCCTGCTGCCCGAGCTGATCCCCTCGTTGCGGGCACGCTACCCGCAGATGGAGCTGGAGCTGTCGGAGGGCACCTCGGCCGAAATCCTCGATGGGCTGCTGGCACGCCGCTTTGATGTGGGGTTTGTGCGCTACCCGGTGCTGCATCCCGAGCCGTTCGCGCTTTTGCCCATGGACCGTGACGATTTCGTGCTGGCCGTGTCCGCGAACAGCCGGCTGGCACAACGCGGCGCCATCGCGCTGTCGGACGCGGCCGGAGAGCCCTTCATCATGTACCCGCAGGACAAGGTGCCCGGCCTCTCGGCCCTGGCGCTGCTGCGCTGCCAGCTCTCGGGCTTTGCACCGCGCGTGGCGCAGGAGGCGGCGCAGGTGCAGACCATCATGAGCCTGGTGGCCGCCGGCCTGGGCGTGGGCCTGGTGGCGGGCGTGGCGCGCCTGGTGATGCCGCCGGGCGTGAAATGCCTGGCGCTCACCGACACCCCGGCCGGCTTCCAGGTGGGCATTGCGCTGGCGCGGCGGGCGGGCGAGACCAGCCGGCTGGTGGAGCGCTTCACCGAGCATGCCATGGGCTTTTCCACCGTGCCGCGCCCCGCGCAGGAAATGGATAAAAGCAGGCTCTAGATCATATTGAAAAAACGCTTGCAAGCTATTATTTATATAGCGTTGCCAACCGCATGGCGTGCGGCAAAGTCCGCGTACCAGGCCAGGCAGCCCGGGTTGGCCATGGCGTCCTTGTTGACCACCGTGTCGATGGGCTGGCCCAGCAGCATTTTCTTGATGGGCAGTTCCTGCTTCTTGCCGCTCAGGGTGCGCGGCACCTCGGCCACGGCCACGATGGCGTCGGGCACGAAGCGCGGGCTCAAGCTGCTGCGGATGGCGGCGTTGATGCGCTCGCGCAGGGCGTCATCGAGCGTGCTGCCGGGGCGCAGCACCACGAACAGCGGCATGTAGCTGTTGCGGCCCAGGTATTCCAGGTCCACCACCAGGCTGTCGAGCACTTCGGGCAGGGCCTCGACCGCGCTGTAGATCTCGCTCGTGCCCATGCGCAGGCCATGGCGGTTGATGGTGGCGTCGCTGCGGCCATAGATGATGCAGCCGCCATTGCTGCCGATCTTGAGCCAGTCACCATGGCGCCACACGGCGCCCATCGCGGCCGGGCCATGGCCGCCACCGGGTCGGCGGCCATGGCCCGGCGGGTACATGTCGAAGTAGCTGGAGAGATAGCGTGAGCCGTCCTTGTCGCCCCACAGGAACAAAGGCATCGACGGGATGGGTTGCGTGCACACCAGCTCGCCCACCTCGTCCATCACCGGCACGCCCTCTGCGTTCCAGGACTCCACCGCCGCGCCGAGCATGCGGCACTGCATCTCGCCGGGCACCTGGGGCAGCTCGCGGTGCCCCCCCAGAAAGGCGCCACAGAAATCGGTGCCACCCGAGATGTTGTTCCACCAGACGCCGGGCTGCGGCTCCATGCCTGCCTGCGCGGGCGTGGACAGCCCGGCGGTGGCGGGCGTCTCGACCGCCAGGCGCCTGATGTCTCGGAACTGCGCCGTGCCCCACTGCTGCACCTCGGGCGACAGTGGCGAGCCGGTGGTGCCCAGCGCACGGATGCGGGTCAGGTCGCCACAGTCCCTGAGATCCAGCCCCGCCTTCATGCAATTGGCATAGAAGGCCGCCCCCGCGCCAAAGTAGGTGATGCCGGTCTCGGCTGCAAAGCGCCAGAGCCGGCCCCAGTCGGGCTGCTCCTTGCTGCCACCGGGGTTGCCGTCAAAGATGACGCAGGTGGTGCCCGAGAGCAGGCCTGCCATCTGCGCATTCCACATCACCCAGCCGGTGGAGCTGTACCAGTGGTAGCGTTCGCCCAGGCTGTTGGGTGCGTAGCTGCAACCCACGTCGTTGTGCAGCGCGCCGAGCTGCAGCGCCACCAGCAGCATGCCACCGTGGCCATGCACGATGGGCTTGGGCAAGCCGGTGGTGCCGCTCGAATAGACCACCCACAGCGGGTGGTCGAAGGGCAGCCACAGTGGCTCGAAAGCTGCCGTTTCCGCATCATTTCTGGCCGTAGCACCTCTCCAGTCTGCGCAATCAGCGACTGAAACCGTGGCATCCAGGTTGCCCAGCAGCAGCGTGTGCCGCACGCTGGGCAGGGCCGTGCGCAGCTCGGCCAGCACGGCCAGTCGGTCGAGGTCGCGGCCGCCGTAGGTCACGCCGTCCACGGCGATCAGCACCCTGGGCTCGATCTGGCGGAAGCGGTCGAGCACGGCATGCGTGCCCATGTCGGGCGCGCAGATGCTCCACACGCCGCCAATGCTCACCGTGGCCAGAAAGGCCACCATGGCCTCGGGCACGTTGGGCAGGTAGGCAGCCACCCGGTCGCCGGGCTGCACGCCCTGGGCCTTCAGGTGCAGTGCCAGCGACGCCACCTGGCGGCGCAGCTCGGGCCAGGGCAGTTCGCGGTGCTGGCCTTTTTCGTTGCGGCTGATGATGGCCGGCTGGCCGCCAGCGTGGGCCGCATCGGCATGGCGCAGCACCTGGCGGGCATAGTTGACCTGCGCGCCGGGGAACCACCGCGCGCCCGGCATGGTGTTTTTGGCCAGTACGGCGGTGTGCGGTGTCGGCGACTGGAGATCGAAGTAGTCCCAGATGCTTTGCCAGAACGCATCCAGGTCGGTGGTGGACCAGCGCCACAGGGCGTCGTAATCGGCAAACCGCAGGCCGCGCTGTTCGCGCAGCCAGTTCTGGTACCGGCGTATCTGGGGCAGGTAGGGGGGATGCATGGCGGCAAGCGTAGAGCGCCCGGTCCGCGCAGCGCCACGGGGTTTTACCGCGTGCCCAGTCGCTGGCGCGACACGCAGAAAACCGCGCCCGCAGCGCTTGCACCACGCCCAAATCCCCTACGATGCGCGACATCAATTCACAACGGAGAAAAATCCATGGGCTTCATGACCTGGAGGGAGAAAAGCGCCGACGCGCTGCAGCAAGGCGGCGTGATCGCACCCGATGAGCGCCTGCCCTGGCCACAAACGGGCGCCATGGGCGTGCAGCACGTGATTGCGATGTTCGGCGCGACGGTACTGGCGCCCATCCTCATGGGGTTCGACCCCAACCTGGCCATTTTGATGAGCGGCATCGGCACGCTGATCTTCTTCCTCGTCACCGGCGGCAAGGTGCCCAGCTACCTGGGTTCAAGCTTCGCCTTCATCGGCGTGGTGATTGCCGCCACGTCCTATGCCGGCAAGGGGCCCAACGCCAACATCGGCCTGGCGCTGGGCGGCATCATCGCCTGCGGCCTGCTCTACACCGCGATGGGTGCCATCGTGCAGATCATGGGCACGGGCTGGATCGAGCGCTTCATGCCGCCCGTGGTGACCGGCTCGGTGGTGGCGGTGATCGGCCTGAACCTGGCCGGCATCCCCATCAAGAACATGGCCGCCAGCAACTTCGACAGCTGGATGCAGGTGGTCACCTTCGTCAGCGTCGGCCTGGTGGCGGTGCTCACGCGCGGCATGGTGCAGCGCCTGCTGATCCTGGTGGGCCTGGTCGTGGCCAGCATCATCTACGCCGTGCTGACCAACGGCCTGGGCCTGGGCAAGCCACTCGACCTGTCGGCCGTGCTGGCCGCGCCCTGGTTCGGCATGCCCAGCTTTGCGGCCCCGGTGTTCAGTGCGCCGGCCATGCTGCTGATCGCGCCGGTGGTCATCATCCTGGTGGCCGAGAACCTGGGCCACATCAAGGCCGTCACGGCCATGACGGGCAGGAACCTCGACCAGTACATGGGCCGCGCCTTCATCGGCGATGGCATCGCCACGATGGTCAGCGGCGCGGCCGGCGGCACCGGGGTGACCACCTACGCAGAAAACATCGGCGTGATGGCGGCCACCAGGATCTATTCCACCGCCGTGTTCCTGGTGGCGGCGCTGATCGCCATCGTGCTGGGCTTCAGCCCCAAGTTCGGTGCCGTAATCCAGGCGATTCCGTTGCCGGTGATGGGGGGCGTGTCCATCGTGGTGTTCGGCCTGATCGCCGTGGCGGGTGCCAAGATCTGGGTGGACAACAAGGTCGATTTTTCGCAGAACAAGAACCTCATCGTGGCCGCCATCACGCTCATCCTGGGCACGGGCGACTTCACGCTCAAGTTCGGCCAGTTCGCGCTGGGCGGCATCGGCACCGCCACCTTTGGCGCCATCTTGCTGTACGCGCTGCTCAACCGCAAAGGCGGGTGATCGCCGGTCGCTAATGCGGGTAAACCCTTAGTATCTCGCCCGGCCCGGCTAAAATCCGCAGGTTGACCCGGCGCACCCGGTGCGCCGGTGCCCATCCACCGTTGCGGAGCTTTCCCCCATGTCCCTGGCCGATCGGGTACGCCACCCAGCCTTCCTTCAACGCGTCATGTCGGCCGAAGCGGCGGCAGCGCTCATTCCCAGCGGCGCCAACGTCGGCATGAGCGGTTTCACCGGTGCGGGCTACCCCAAGGCCGTTCCCCAGGCCATTGCCACCCGGGCCAGGGCCGAGCATGCCGCCGGCAAACCCTACAAGATCAACGTCTGGACAGGCGCCTCGACCGCCCCCGAACTCGATGGTGCCCTGGCCGCAGCCGATGCCCTGGGCCAGCGCCTGCCCTTCAACACCGATCCGACCTGCCGCGCCAAGATCAACGCGGGCGAGATCAACTTCATCGACATGCACCTGTCGCACGTCGCACAACACGCATGGTTTGGCTTTCTCGGCCCCATGCAGGTTGCCGTGATCGAAGTGCTGGGCGTCACGGCCGACGGCCTGCTGATCCCCTCCACAGCCGTGGGCAACAACAAGACCTGGCTGGAGGTTACCGACCAGGTGATCCTGGAGGTCAACACCAAGACTTCGGCACGGATGGAAGGCATGCACGACATCTACTACGGCACAGCCATTCCGCCGCGCCGCGTGCCCATCAACTTGACCCATGCGGACGACCGCATCGGCCAGCCGTATCTGCAGGTGGACCCGGCCAAGGTGATTGCGGTGGTCGAGACCCACCAGGGCGACCGCGACAACGTGTTTGCCACGCCGGACGAGAACTCCAACCAGATTGCCAGCCACATCATCGACTTTCTCGCGCACGAGATGAAGGTGGGCCGCCTGCCCAAGGAAATGCTGCCCATCCAGTCGGGCGTGGGCAACGTGGCCAACGCGGTGCTGGCCGGCCTGCTGCACGGGCCTTTCGAGAACCTGCTGGGCTTCACCGAAGTGCTGCAGGACGGCATGCTGGACCTGCTGCGGGCGGGCAAGATGGGCAAGGCCTCCGCCACGGCGATATCGCTGAGCCGCAGCGCCTACGAGGATTTCGAGAAGAACATCGACTTCTACCGCGAGCGCATCATCCTGCGCCCCCAGGAAATCTCCAACCACCCCGAGCTGGTGCGCCGCCTGGGCATCATTGCCATGAACTCGATGATCGAGGCCGACATCTACGGCAACATCAACTCCACCCACCTGATGGGCACGGGGATGATGAACGGCATCGGCGGCTCGGGCGACTTTGCGCGCAACGGCTACCTGTCGTTCTTCGTCACGCCCTCGGTGGCCAAGCACGGCGCCATCAGCTGCATCGTGCCCATGGTCTCGCATGTGGACCACACCGAGCACGACACGCAGATCATCGTCACCGAACAGGGCCTGGCCGACCTGCGCGGCCTGTCGCCGCGCCAGCGCGCCCAGGTCATCATCGACCGCTGCGCGCACCCTGATTTCCGCCCGCAGCTGCAGGACTACTTCGACCGCGCGCGCCAGCAGGGGCCACAGCACACGCCGCACATCCTGGGCGAAGCGCTGTCCTGGCATGAGCGTTTCGTGAAAACCGGCAACATGCGCCCGGCCTGACCGGGCTGCGCGGTGGCGACACCCGCCACCGCGCCGGCGCACAGATAATGCCGACCACGCTGGCACTGCCTGCCCCAAGGAGCCCCATGTCCGTCTGGAAGAAACCCATTTCGCTGTCTCTGCTCAACGAGACCAATGCCCGCACCGCCGCCACCCACCTGGGCATAGAAATCACCGAGGTAGGTGACGATTTCCTGCGCGGACGCGTGCCAGTGGACGAGCGCACCCGCCAGCCCTTCGGCATCCTGCACGGCGGTGTCAGCGTGGTGCTGGCCGAAACCCTGGGCTCCATCGGCGCCTTCTACGCCTGCCCCGAAGGCCACCGCGGCGTGGGGCTGGACATCAATGCCAACCACATCCGTGCCGCATCCAGCGGCTGGGTCACGGGCACGGCCCGCCCCGTGCACATTGGCCGCACCACGCAGGTGTGGCAGATCGACATGGCCAACGACGCGGGCGAGCTGACCTGCGTGTCCCGCATCACCATGGCCATCCTGGCGCCGAAGTAGGGTTCATCCCCCTGTGGCGCTGCGCGCCTTCCCCCTTCTCTCGACTTGCTGCGCAAGTCGGGAAGGGGGACACCACCAGCGCCGTACCCTGGAATGCTGGCGGCCCTTGCGCGGTGGTCCTGGTGGGGGCGGCGCCAGTTTCAGGGCGCCAGTTACGACGCATACGTTTTACGAAAAACGACCCTGGCACTTATTCACAAAGCGCGAATAGCCATGTTTTAAATAGCATTATTCGCTGTCGTTGCCAGCACCTCGCGCCAAGCGTTCGCTCTTCCAGTACACGTCATCGCCGCCGTCCATGCGGTTGAGCACGCGCGACAGCACGAACAGCAGGTCGGAAAGCCGGTTGAGGTAGTGGCGCGGGGTTTCGCGTGCGGCTTCCTGTTTGCCCAGCGCCACCACGGATCGCTCGGCGCGGCGCGCCACGGTGCGGCACACATGGGCCTGGGCCGCAGCGCGCGTGCCGGCAGGCAGGATGAACTCCTGCAGGCGCGGCAGCGCCGCGTTGTAATGCGCCAGCGCCGCATCGAGCTGCAGCACGGCCTCGTCCTTGAGCAGCTCGAACCCCGGAATCGACAGCTCGCCGCCCAGGTTGAACAGCTGGTGCTGCACGTCAATCAGCAGCTCGCGCACCTCCTGCGGCAGGGGCTCGCACAGCAGCAGGCCCAGGTGCGAATTGAGTTCGTCCACATCGCCCATAGCATGGGGGCGCGGGCTGTCCTTGGACACGCGTGTGTTGTCGCCCAGGCCGGTGGTGCCATCGTCGCCCGTGCGGGTGGCGATCTGTGTGAGTCGGTTGCCCATAGGTGCTCCTTGTACTGCGGCGCCCATTGTCCGTTACACCAGGCAGGCAAATGTTGACTGGGGCAACAGCAGGCAAAACTGCTGGCCCCGCACGGCATGCTGCGGTGCAATGAAACCCTGTTCAACTTTGACGGAGCTCTTCATCCCATGAAAGCCATTCAACGCCGCACCTCTGCCTTTGACGCCCGCAGCGTATTGTTGTTCGCCGCACTCTCGCTGGGCGGCGCCGCTGCCCTGCAGGCCCAGACCGCACCGGCCACGGCGCCCAAGGCACAAGGGGGCCCATCGCTCGGACCCGCCACGTCTTCTCCCAAACCCGCCGCGCCCGCTGGAATGGGTCCTTCCGCCGCGGCCGCCTTTGACCGCGCCGATGCCAATGCCGACGGCAAGCTCAGCCCCGAGGAAGCCGCTACGCTGCCAGCCATCGGGAACCGCTTCGAGCAGCTCGACACCGACCGCGACGGCAGCCTGTCGCGCGCCGAATTCGACAAGGGAGCCAAGCCCTGACCCTTGAAACACCGGCGGCACGACAGCCGCCACGTCCCTTGAAAACGCTGCGCCGTGGTGAGGCTTACCGCCCCATCACGGCGCATTGCCAGGTGCCCGGTGGTATTCTTTTGCGCTACCCGGAGACCGCCATGAACGCCCCTGCCACCGCCTCGCACCTGCTGCCCGCCATCCATCTGCGCGAGGTGCCCCAGGCCCTCATCGACGCGCTGCAAAACCGCTTTGGTGCGCAGTGCTCGCTGGCGCAGGCCGTGCGCGAACAGCATGGTCGCGACGAAGGCTCGCTGCAGGCCCCACCGCCCTCGGCCGTGGTGTTTGCCGAAAGCACGCGCGACGTGGCCGATGCCGTGGCGCTGGCCAGCCAGTACGAGGTGCCGGTGATTCCCTACGGCGCCGGCTCGTCGCTCGAAGGCCACCTGCTGGCCGTGCAGGGCGGCATCAGCATCGACGTGGGCCGCATGAACCGGGTGCTCAGCATCAACGCCGACGACCTCACCGTGACGGTGCAGCCCGGCATCACGCGCAAGGCATTGAACGAGGCCATCAAGGACACCGGCCTGTTCTTCCCCATCGACCCCGGCGCCGACGCCAGCATCGGCGGCATGAGCGCCACGCGCGCCAGCGGCACCAACGCCGTGCGCTACGGCACCATGCGCGAGAACGTGCTGGCGCTCGAAGTCGTCACGGCCAGCGGCGAGGTCATCCGCACCGGCACGCGCGCCAAGAAGAGCAGCGCGGGCTACGACCTCACGCGCCTGATGGTGGGCAGCGAAGGCACGCTGGGCGTGATCACCGAAGTGACGGTGCGCCTGTACCCGCTGCCTGAGGCCGTGAGCGCCGCGATCTGCTCGTTTCCGAGCATCGAGGCCGCCGTGCGCACCACCATCCAGACCATCCAGCTCGGCGTGCCCATCGCGCGGGTCGAGCTGATCGACCGCCACAGCGTGCGCATGGTCAACGCGCACAGCAAGCTCGGCCTGCGCGAAGAGCCCATGCTGCTGATGGAATTCCACGGCTCACCCGCCAGCGTGCAGGAACAGGCGGAAACCGTGCAGGAGATCGCCCGCGAGTTCGGCGGCAACGCCTTTGAATGGGCCAGCACGCCCGAAGAGCGCACGCGGCTGTGGACGGCGCGGCACAACGCCTACTTCGCCGCCGTGCAAAGCCGCCCGGGCTGCCGCGCCATCAGCACCGACACCTGCGTGCCCATCAGCCGCCTGGCCGACTGCCTGCTCGAATCGGTGGACGAAGCCGAGGCCAGCGGCATCCCCTACTTCCTGGTCGGCCATGTGGGCGACGGCAACTTCCACTTCGGCTACCTACTCGACCCGAACATCCCCCAGGAGCGCATCACCGCCGAAGCCCTGAACCACAAGCTGGTGGCGCGGGCTCTCAGCATGGGCGGCACCTGCACCGGCGAGCACGGCGTGGGCCTGCACAAGATGGGCTTCCTGGTCGACGAAACCGGCGCGGGCGCGGTGGACATGATGCGCGCCATCAAGCGGGCACTGGACCCGAAGAACATCCTGAATCCGGGGAAGATTTTTGCGCTGTGAACTGGCAGCACGGATTTCAGAAGCGCCGCTTGCGGCGCTTTTTTATTGCCCTGACCTTACCCCTGAAAAGTGGCGTGCCTGGTACGTGTTCAACATCTTTTGAACACTAGCGCCAGGAACGCCTGGTGGATGAACTGCAGGCTGGTGTTGAGCAGGCTCTTCTTCCATCCCCCCGTTTTTCCAGGTCTGCGCGGCAGAGCCAGAGCATTGCCGATGCCGATGCCGATGCCGATGCCGTGCGGCAGGGTACATGCGTTGTTCGGACAGGGCTGCAGGCTACCGCCGCGGCCAACGCAGGGCGGTCTGCAATGCCGGGAAAACCCTGAGCCACGGACCTTGCCATGCGCGGTTTCTGCCCCTAAACTTTCGACATATCAGAGGTCAGATAACTGAAGTCAAGTAAGATGAATGTCTCCACCCATCCCGGAACGGCCTGCGGCTATCCCGATCTTCCCCAGCCGTTGAAGCACGGCGCGGGTGCGCGGGTGGCGGGCACGGTGTATGCGGGCCTGGGTTCCGCAGGTTCGGCATGGTTCGGGTTGAGCCTGGCGGCTCCTTCGCCGGCCTGGGTGGTGCGGGCGCCCTTTCCCGGCGCGCCCCGTGAGCAGGCAGTGGCGGTGGCTTCCGCTGGCGCCGTCTATGTGTTTGGCGGGCTGGGCCTGGCGGCCGACGGCCGCAGCCAGGTGCTGTTCGATGACATCCACCGCTACGACCCCGTGGCCGATGCCTGGGAGTTGCTGCCGGTGCACGCGCCGGTGGGGCTGCTGGGCGCAGCGGCCTGCGCGCTGGCTGATGGCCGCATTCTGTTCCTCGGGGGGGCCAGCAAGGCGGTGGTGGAAGGGTTCTTGGCCCGCCTGGCCGAGGCCGGGGATGATGAGGCGCAGCGCCTGGCCGTCACGCGGGACTACCTGGAGCGCGAGCCGAAGGCCTATGGCTTCAATGCCGAGGCCCTGTGCTTCGACCCGGTGACGCAGCGCTGGCAGGGGCTGGGCCGCCTGCCGTTCGCGCCCACGCTGGGCGCCGCCGTGGCCCGGGAGGGCGGGTGCGTGGCCTTGGTCCAGGGCGAACTCAAGCCCGGGCTGCGGTCCCGCGATGCCTGGCAGGCCCGGGTGGGCGCCACAGCGCTGGACTGGCAGCCGCTGCCCTGCCCGCCAGCGGCCGGCGGTGCGCCGGAGCCGGAGGGGCTGGCCGGTGCCTTTGCCGGTTATGTGGACGGAAGCCTGCTGGTGGCAGGGGGCACGAATTTTCCGGGCGCCTGGGCGCAGTACCGGGCGGGCCGGCGGTACGCGCATGAAGGGCTTGCCAAGACCTGGCATGGCGATGTCCATGCGCTGGTGGGCGGTGCGTGGCGCCGCGTGGGTTCGCTGCCCTGGGGGCTGGCCCATGGGCTGGCGTTCCCCGTGCCGCAGGGGCTGCTGCTGGTCGGTGGCGAACGGCAGGGCGGCGCGGCCAGTGCCGCCGTGCAGTGCCTGCGCTGGGATGGCGTCGCGGCCCACGGTTGCGCCCAAGGTGACAGGCCATGACGCAAGGTGTCGCATACTTGGTATGCCCTCTTAAGACTTCTGTTGTCCGACGAGTGGCGTCCGCCCAATGAACACCGAAGGGAATCAATCCATGGCCACCCGTGTACCCGCATACCGACAAGCCCAGTTGGAGATCAAACGCTTTATCGAAGTCAATCGCCTGGGGATGGGCGATCCGCTGCCGCCCGAGGCCGTGCTGGCCAAGGAGCTGGGCATCAGCCGGCCGTCGCTGCGCGAAGGCATGAAGGCGCTGGAATCCCTGGGGATCGTCGAGTCGCGCCATGGCGAAGGGGTCTTCGTGGCACCGTTCTCGTTCGACACCATCATCGAGAACCTGCCGTATTCCATCGTTGCCGACGGCAAGAGCCTGTATGACCTGCTGCAGGTGCGGGCGGCCATCGAACTGGGCGTGGTGACCCAGGTGGTGGACCGGATCAGCCCCCAAGACAAGGCGCGCCTGCGCGAACTGGCCGAACACATGGTGGCCGCCGCCAAGGAGGGCCGGGACTTCGAGCAGGAAGACGGCGAGTTCCACGCCACGATGTACCGTTGCCTGGACAACCCCTTCCTGTCGCGCCTGATCGACCTGTTCTGGCGGGTGTTCCACCGCCTCAACCAGTCGGACACCGCTCCGGACCATTGGGCGCTGGAGTCCACCGCCCAGGACCACCTGCGCATTGCCGAAGTGATCGACCGGGGCGACAAGGCCGCCTTGCTGGAAGAACACCAGAAGCATTTCCGCGCCATCTTCAGCCGCCTGCAGCAGGCCGCGTCCCAGGGCACTGCGGCACAGGGGCGGCAGGCCCAGGCGCTGGTGCAGCAGGTAGCCGCTGGCGGCCTGGACCTGGCGGGCCGACTGGAGCGATTGAACAAATGACACGCTGCCGGCCCGTGCCGCCGGTGCGATTTCTGCCCCCTTACCCCTCACCCTCAACCCGCAACCAAGGATAGATGACATGGTATTGAAGAGAAGTCTCGCTGTGGCCGGCCTGCTGATGACCATGGCCCTGGGGGCCCAGGCGGCCGACAAGGTCCTGATCGGGGCCTTTGACGTCGGCCCGGGTGGCAACCCGCAGAAGTTCAACCCGCTGACGGCCAGCGCGGGCTTCACCTGGTACAACAAGTACTTCAATACCCTGGCGCTGTACGACGTCAACTTCGAGCGCATCTCGGGCGATCTGGCCCAGGGCTGGAGCGTCTCGCCCGACGGCAAGGCCATCACCTTCAATCTGCGCAAGGGCGTCAAGTGGCACGACGGCAAGCCCTTCACCTCCAAGGACGTCAAGTTCACCCTGGATCTGGTGCGCAACCCTGACCTGGGCAGCGTGTTTGCCCCGCGCCTGGACAGCATCACGGGCATCACCACCCCCGACCCGCAGACGGTGGTCCTCACGCTGAGCGAACCCAACACGCCCATCCTGGACACGCTGACCAACCTGATGATCGTGCCCGAGCACCAGCTCTCGGGCATCTCGGTCAAGGATCTGCGCAACGCCGACTGGTGGCGCGCCAGCCCGGTGGGAACCGGGCCATTCAAGTGGAGCAAATACGAGGCCGACCAGTATGTCGAACTGGTCGCCAACCCCGACTACTTCCGGGGCCGCCCCAAGCTCGACAAGCTGATCAACCGCTACTACAAGGACGGTGGCGCGGCCGCGATAGCGCTGCAGGCGGGCGAGATCCAGTTCAGCTACCTGACCATGGACCAGGTCAAGGAGAGCCAGAAGAATGGCGCCTTCAAGGTGGTTTCCGGCGCCTCGCAGGTGCTCAACTACCTGGGCTTCAACAATGCCGAGCCACGGTTCAAGGACGTTCGCGTGCGCCAGGCCATGATGATGGCGATCGACCGCGCCAGCATCGTCAAGAGCCTGTACGGCGGGCAGGCGGTGCTGGGCAACTGCATCTACACGCAAAAGCAGTACGTGGCGGGCGACCTGAACCCCTACGCCTACAACCCCGCCAAGGCGCGCCAGCTGCTGGCGGAAGCGGGCTGGAACGGCATCAAGGGCGAGCCCCTGGAACTGCTGACCTACTACGGCGACCAGCTCTCCAAGGACGTGGTGGCCACCATCCAGGCCCAGCTGGCCGATGTCGGCGTCCAGGTCGTGCCCCGTTTCCTGGACGGTCCGGGCTTCTCCCGGGTGGTCGACTCCGGCCGGTTCACGCTGGTGTTCGCGGGCGGCGGCAACGGCCCCGAGCCGGACACGCTGGCGCCGCTGCTGGACTCGGCCTACGCGCCCCCCAAGGGCCTGAACCGGATGCGCGTGGCCTTGCCCGAACTCGACAAACTGTTCGACGAAGGCCGCCAGGAAACCCAGGCCGCCAAGCGGCCCGAGATCTACAAGAACATCTGCCGCGTGACCAACGCCAAGCTGCCCTGGGGGCCGCTGTGGGTCTCTCACCGCTTTGGCGGCATTGGCAACAAGGTGCAGAACATGGTGTGGACCCCCGCGCCGGGCGGTGGCCGCTACCAGGACAACGCGGAAACCTGGAGCGTTCAGTAAGGGTGGACCCTGGCCCGCGCATTCAGGGGAATGGCGGGCCGCACAAGACCCTCGCGATGTGACTGCAACACCCGGCAAGCCGCCGGGGTGGATCGACTCATGCCTGCATTTTTGCTCAAACGCCTGCTCGTCAGCCTGCCGACCTTCCTGGCCATCCTGGCCCTGGTCTTCGTGCTTGTGAACGCCGCGCCTGGCGACCCCGTGGATGCCTTCGTGCCGCCCGGCCAAAGCCTCAGCCTGGAGCAGAAGGAAATGCTGCGCCACGAAATGGGCCTGGACCGGCCGCTGCCCGTGCGCTTTGGCCTGTGGCTGGCCCAGGTGGCCCGCGGGGACCTGGGCTACCGCTACAAGGACGGTGAACCCGTGTACCGCACCATCATGTCGCGGGTGCCCGCCACGCTGATGCTCACCTTTGCTGGGCTGGGCCTGGGCGCGGTGCTGGGCGTGGCGCTGGGCCTGGTGGCGGCGCGCCGGCCCCATGGCAAGCTGGATTTCGCGTTGTCGCTGCTGGCCTACCTGGGCATCAGCGGGCCAGCCTTTCTGCTGGGCATCCTGGCGATGTACGTGTTCGCGCTGCTGCTGGGCTGGTTCCCGACGGCGGGCTACGCCACGCCGGGCGACGGCAGCTGGCAGGACGTGCTGCACCACCTGGTGCTGCCGGCCTCGGTGCTGTCGATCCAGTTCATTGCGATCCTGATGCGCTACACCCGCTCCAGCGTGCTGGAGGTGCAGAGCCAGGATTTCATGCGCACGGCCAGTGCCAAGGGCTTGAGCCGCACCCAGGCCTTGCTGTCGCACGCGTTCCCGAACGCCCTGATTCCCATCGTCACGGTGATCGGCGCCAATTTCAGTGCGCTGATCGGCGGCGCCGTGTTCCTGGAGACGGTGTTCTCCTGGCCCGGCATGGGCACGCTGTTCATCGACGGCGTCGAGACGCGGGACTACCCCCTGATCATGGGCATCACGCTCTTCATGGCGGTCGCCATCCTCGCGGTCAACGTGCTGACCGATGTCATTTACGCGTGGATCGACCCACGCATCTCCCTGCGCTGAAGCCATGACCACCCCTGCTGCCCCTGCATCCCCCGTCCGGGGGACCAGCCCGATCCGGGCCAAGTTCCGGCGCTTTGCCTCCGACCGCATCGCCATGACCGGCGTGGTGATGTTCGCCGTCGTGGCGCTGCTGTGCATCTTCGCGCGCCAGATCTGCGCCTTCGACCCCAACGGGATCGATCTCACGGCGGCGCGCCAGGCGCCCAATGCCGTGCACTGGCTGGGCACCGACCAGACCGGCCGCGACATGCTGGCGCGCACCCTGGCGGCGGGCCAGATCTCGCTGCTGGTGGGCGTGTGCAGCGTGCTGATCGCGCTGGTCATCGGCACGGTGCTGGGCGCGCTGGCGGGGTACTTCGGGGGCTGGATCGACAACCTGGTGATGCGCCTGGTCGATGTCGTCATGACCTTTCCCACCGTCATCGTGCTGCTGACCCTGTCGGCAGTCATCGGCTCGGGCACCGCCAACACCATCTGGATCATCGGCGCACTGTCCTGGCCCCTGGCCTGCCGCCTGGTGCGGGCCCGCGTGCTGAGCATCCGCGAGGCGGACTTCGTGGCCGCCGCGCGGGTCATGGGAGCGGGTGACCTGTACATCATTGCGCGCCACTGCATTCCCAACACCACCGACGTGCTGGTGGTGTTTGCCAGCCTCGGTTTCGTCGCGGCCATCATGGCCGAGGCGGGGCTGTCGTTCCTCGGGCTGGGGGTGCAGCTGCCCGACGCCAGCTGGGGCAGCCTGCTGTCGATTGCCCGCGAGGCCTCGGTGCTCAAGCAATACCCCTGGATATGGCTCCCCGCGGGCCTGTTCATCGTCTTTACCGCGCTGGCCGCCAACTTCATTGGTGACGGCCTGCGCCATGCCTTCGATCCCAAGTCCAACAAGGAGTCCGTTGAATGAGTTCCCTGAAATTACACGGCGTCGTGCCCCCCGTCGTCACGCCGTTGACCCCCGATTTTCACGTCGACAAGCCGGCGCTGCGCCGTGTGGTCCGGCATCTGCTGGACGGCGGCGTGCATGGCCTGTTCGTGCTCGGATCGACCAGCGAATGCGTGTTCCTCAACGAGTTCCAGCGGTCCGAGGTGCTGGCCACCATCGCGCAGGAGAACAACGGCCAGGTGCCGATGGTCGCCGGCACCATGGACCCCGCCACCGACCGGGTGGTGGAGCATGCCCGCCAGGCCCGTGCGGCCGGCGTGGACGGCCTGGTGGTGACGGCGCCTTTCTACACCCGCACCAGCCAGGCAGAGACCATCGACCACTTCCGCATGGTGCGCGACGCGGTGGACCTGCCCATCCTGGCCTACGACCTGCCGGTGTGCGTGCACACCAAGCTGGAGCGGCCCACGCTGCGCACCCTCTATGAGGACGGCGTGATCTGCGCGCTCAAGGACAGCAGCGGTGACGACGGCAACATGCGCATGGTGATGCGCGACTTCGCGGGCCGGGACGACTTCTCCATCCTCACCGGATCGGAAATCGTCTGCGACTACGCGATGCTTGGCGGCGCGCACGGCATCGTGCCGGGCCTGGGCAACGTGGATCCGGCCGGTTATGTGCGCCTGTACGACGCCGCGCGGCGCGGCGACTGGACGGCGGCCCGCGCCGAGCAGGAGCGCCTCATCGCGCTGTTCCAGATCGTGTTCCAGGGCGTCCCCCAGACCAGCCCCAACGCGTCTGGCGTCGGCGGCTTCAAGACCGCGATGCAGCTGATGGGCCTGATTCCGCACCGCCACATGAGCCGCCCCAACAAGCCGCTGTCCGACGAGCAGGCCGACCGCGTGAAGGCCATCCTCATCCAGGGCGGATTGCTCTGACCGGCACCAGCAAAGCGCAGGGGAACATGGTGATGCCAGACGCTACTTTGGTGCTCGACGTTCGGGATCTGAGCACCCGCTTCGCCACGCCGCACGGGGAGATCAAGGCCGTCAACGGCATCAGCTTCCAGGTGCGGCGTGGCGAAACCCTGGCCCTGGTCGGTGAGTCGGGCAGCGGCAAATCGGTGACCTCGCTGTCGCTGATGCAGCTGCTGGGCGGGCGGGCGCAGCTCAGCGGAGAGTGCTGGCTGCATGCGGGAGGCGGCCAGCCGGCGCGCAACCTGCTGGCGCTCAGCCCGCGCCAGATGCGGGATGCGCGCGGACGGCAGCTGGCCATGGTCTTTCAGGAGCCCATGACCTCGCTGAACCCGCTGCAGCGCATTGGCGACCAGGTGGCCGAGGCCATGGAGATCCATGGCCTGGCGCGGGGGCGCGAGGCGCAGCAGCGGGCCGTCGAACTGCTCGCGCTGGTCGGTATCTCCGACCCCGCGCTGCGGGCGCGCCAATACCCGCACCTGCTGTCCGGCGGCATGCGCCAGCGCGTGATGATCGCCATGGCGCTGGCCTGCAAGCCGGCGCTGCTGATTGCCGACGAGCCCACCACGGCGCTGGATGTGACCATCCAGGCGCAGATCCTGCGGCTGATCCGGCGGCTGCAGGCGGAGGTCGGCATGGGCGTGCTCTTCATCACCCACGACATGGGCGTGGTGGCGCAGGTGGCCGACCGCGTGGCGGTCATGTATGGCGGCCAGCTGGTGGAGCAGGCCAGCACGGCGCAGCTGTTCCGCAATCCGCGCCACCCGTACACCCGCGGCCTGCTCGATGCCGTGCCGCGGCCTGGTGCCAGCGGGCCGCTGAAGGGCATCCCCGGGCAGGTCGAGGTGGTCTACGGCGAGCCCGTGGGCTGCCGCTTTGCCAACCGCTGCTCCCGTGCCGACGAGCGTTGCCGCAGCGTCTCTCCGGCCTGGGACGCCGCGTCCAGCCACCCCGTGCGCTGCCATTACCCCCTTCTGCCATGAGCGCCTCCCTCCCTCCTCCTTCCGATGCCCTGCTGCAGTTCGACCAGGTCTGCATGCAGTTCGACACCCGGCGTGGCTTCTTCCAGCCGGCGCGCAGCCTGCATGCGCTCACCGACATCTCGTTTTCCCTGCGGCCCGGTGAAATCCTCGGGGTCGTGGGTGAGTCGGGCAGCGGCAAGTCCACCCTGGGCAAGCTGGCGCTGCGCCTGCTCGATCCCAGCCGCGGCACCGTGTCGTATGCCGGACGCGACCTGGCGGGCTACCGCGGCCGCGAGCTCAAGCGGCTGCGCTGCGACCTGCAGATGGTGTTCCAGGACCCCCACTCGGCACTCAACGGGCGCATGTCGATCGAGCAATGCCTGCTGGAGCCGCTGCAGCTGCACCGGCGGGGCACGCGGGCCGAGCAGCAGCAGGAGATCCGCCGGCTGCTGGATGTGGTGAATCTGCCGCATGCCGTGCTGACGCGCTACCCGCACGAGCTGTCGGGCGGGCAGAAGCAGCGGATCGTGATCGCCAGGGCCCTGGCGCTCAAGCCCCGGGTGCTGGTGGCCGACGAGGCCGTGGCCGCGCTCGACGCATCGGTGAAGGCCCAGATCACGAACCTGCTGCTCGAACTGCGCGAGCAGCTCGGCCTGGCCATCGTGTTCATCACCCACGACCTGCCGCTGGTGCACACGCTGTGCGACCGGGTGCTGGTGCTCTACCTGGGCCGCATGATGGAGCTGGCCCCCCGGCAGGCGCTGCACGACGGAGGCCAGCACCCCTACACCCAGGCCCTGTGGCGCAGCTCGCCCGTGGCCGACCCGGAGCAGCACATGCTGGACGCGGAGGCGGTCGGTGGCGAGATTCCCAGCCCGCTCAATCCCCCGGCAGGCTGCGTGTTCCACACCCGCTGCCCGCACGCACAGCCGCGCTGCGGACAGACGCCGCCCCCGGCCATGGAGCTGGGCACGGCCGCCGCGGCGCATTCCGTGCGGTGCTGGCTGCACGAGGGCGCGCCTGCCGCGCCCGCCGCCGGCTGCGCCCCCATGCCTGGCCGCCCTGCCGGATTCATTCCCACCCTCTGAGCGTTGCACGCCGCACGCCCCCGTATCCCGAGTTTTCCATGTCCCCTTCCCCCGCTATGCCCCTTTCGCCCCTTCCGCAGTGGCTGGCCGTGCAGCAGCACGGGCTGGTCGTTTCCTGCCAATCCCTGCCTGGCAGCGCCATGGACCGCACCGACATCGTGGTCGCCATGGCGCAGGCCGCGGTCGATGGCGGTGCCGTTGCGCTGCGCATCGAAGGCGTTGCCAACGTGCGGGCCGTGGCCGCCGCCGTGCGGGTGCCGGTCATCGGCATCGTCAAGCGCGACCTGCAGGACTCGCCCGTGCGCATCACGCCGTTCGTGCAGGACGTGCAGGACCTGGCCGCGGCAGGCGCGCGCATCATCGCTTTCGATGCGACCCACCGCGTGCGCCCGGCCAGCGTCCAGGCTCTGCGGGACGCCGTGCATGCCGCCGGGTGCGTGGCGATGGCCGACTGCGCGACCGATGCCGACGGGCTGGCGGCCTGGGCCCTGGGCTGCGAGCTGATCGGCACCACCTTGTCCGGCTACACCGAGGAGACCGCCCACCTGTCGGGCGAGGAGCCCGATTTCGGGCTGGTCGAACGGCTCGCGCGCGCGGGCTGCCGCGTGGTCGCCGAGGGCCGGCTGCGCACGCCGGCCCAGGCCGCGCAGGCGCTGCGCAGTGGCGCCTTCGGGGTCACGGTGGGCTCGGCCATCACGCGCATCGAGCACATCACCGAATGGTTTGCCCACGCCCTGCAGCGTGCGCACGCGGATGCGGGGGTGCAGGCATGACCCTGGCCATCGACATCGGCGGCACCAAGATCGCCGCCGCCACCGTGATCGATGGCGTCTGCCACGATCGCCGGCAACTGCCCATGCCCGCGAGCGAGCCGGAGTTCCTGGCCACCCTGGCGGCGCTGGCCCAAGGCCGCCCGGCGCCCGCGCTGGCCGCCGTCGCCGTGACCGGCTACACCGACGGGGAGCGGGTGCGCGGCGTCAACCGCAACACCATTGCGTTCTGGAACGACTACCCGCTGGTGCCGCGGCTGCGCGCGCTGCTGCGTTGCCCGGTGCTGGCCCTCAACGATGCCCAGGCCGCGGCCTGGGGCGAATACGGCTTGCGCCAGGCGGAGTGCAGCAACCTGCTGTACCTCACCTTGTCCACGGGTGTGGGGGGCGGGCTGGTCCTGGATGGCGAATTGCGGCGGGGCGCGCAGGGGCTGGCCGGGCACCTGGGCCACATGGCGGTCGATGTGGCGCCCACCGATGGGCCCATGGTCTGCGGCTGCGGGCGTCGGGGCTGTCTTGAAACCGTGGCCTCGGGCACGGCGCTGGCCCGGCAGGCCAGCGGGCGGTTCGGGCGGGTGCTGGGCAGTGCGGAATTGTTCGATCGGGTCGCGCAGGGCGTGCCCGAGGCGCAGGACATCCTGTGGCGTGCCGCGCGGGCGGTGGCCAGCGCCGTGGCCAGTGCCCATGCCCAGCTGGACCTGCAGCAGGTGGTGCTGGGCGGCAGCGTGGGGCTGGCGGCGGGCATGCGCGCGCTGGTGGAGGCGGCGCTGGCCGAGTTGCCGCCGCTGTACCGCCTGCCGGTCGATGTGGCGCGCCTGGGGGCCGACGCCGGCCTGGTCGGCGTCGCGGCCTGGGCCGTGCGCCAGCCGTTGCAGGGGCAGGCATGACGTCCCGCACGATCGACGGCTGCATCCTCACGCCGCAGGGCTTCGTGGCGGGCCAGGTGGTGCTCGACGGGGGGCTCATCGCGGCCGTCCGGGGGACGCCCATGGCCACCGAGGCGGTGCTGCAGGGCGGCGCGCCGGTGGTTCTGCCCGGGTTCATCGACCTGCATGTCCACGGCGGCAACGGGTTTGACATCATGCAGGGCGGCGACGCGGTGCAGCAGGTGGCGCGCTGCCACGCCCAGCATGGCAGCACCACGCTGCTGGCCACCACGATGACCGCACCCATGCCCGAGATCGAGGCCGCTTTGCGGGCGCTGGCGCCGGCCTGCCGCGAGCGCCCCCGGCAGGGCGCGCGCGTGCTGGGCGTGCACCTGGAGGGCCCCTACATCAACCACCGCCGCCTGGGGGCGCAGCCGGCCTTCGCCCGGCCGCTGGCGCTGGCCGAAATGCAGGCGCTGAACGCACTCGCGCCGATCCGGCTCATCACCCTGGCGCCCGAGATCGAGGGGCACCTGGAACTGGTGGCCCCCCTGCGGGCCTCGGGGTTCGTGGTGCAGATCGGCCACACCAGTGGCTCTTACGAGGACGGCCTGGCCGCCCTGGCGCAAGGGGCCACGGGCTTCACCCACCTGTTCAACGCGATGACCCCGCTGCACCACCGCGAGCCGGGCATGGTGGGGGCGGCCCTGGCGCATGCGCGCTATGCCGAGATCATTCCCGATCTGCAGCATGTGCACCCGGGAGCGATCCGGGCGGCGCTGCGCGCCATTCCCTGCCTGTTCTGCGTCACCGACTCGACGGCCGCCACGGGCATGCCGGACGGCGAATACAGCCTGGGCCAGCAGCGCGTGCACAAATGCCTGGGCGGGGTGCGGCTGGCCGATGGCACGCTGGCCGGCAGCGTGCTCACCATGGACCAGGCGCTGCGCAATCTGGTGTTCGAGATCGGCCTGCCCCTGGATGACGCGGCGCGGCGCGTCTCGACCTATCCGGCCGACCACCTTGGCGCCGCCGGGCTGGGCCGCATTGCGCCCGGCCTGAGCGCGGACCTGGTGGTGATGGACCGTGGACTGCAACTGCAACGTGTACTCGTACAAGGAGAAGAAATTGAACTCGTCCAACATGCGCGCTGAGGCGCTACAGGCGCCGCAGGTGGTTGCCCGCCTGCTCGATCAGGACCGGGAGGTGTATGCCGCCCTGGGCGCCGATCTGCGTGCGCACCCGCCCGAGGGCATGCTGACCGTCGCGCGGGGCAGCTCCGACCACGCTGCGCATTTCATGGCCTATCTGGTGATGGCCCGGCTGGGGCGGCTGGTGACCTCGTTGCCCATGTCCCTGGTCACGCTGTACCAGGCGCAGCTGCACACCCGGGGCCTGGTGTCGGTGGCGTTCTCCCAGTCCGGGCAGAGCCCCGATCTCATCGCCCCCACGCGTTTTCTGCGCGAGAACGGCGCGCGGACCCTGGCCGTGGTGAACGACGTTGAATCGCCCCTGGCCCGGGCGGCGCATTGGGTGCTGCCCCTGCACGCCGGCCCGGAAACCAGCGTGGCCGCGACCAAGAGCTACATCGCGCAATTGGTGAGCGGCGCGCGGCTGGTGGCGTCCTGGCAGGGCGACCCGGCCTTGCATGCGGCGCTGGAGGCGCTGCCCCAGGTGCTGCAGCGGGCCGCCCAGCAGGACTGGCAGGCGGCGGTGCCGGCGCTGCTCCAGGCCGACCGGCTGTTCGTCATCGGACGCGGCACCGGGCTGGCCATCGCCATGGAGGCGGCGCTCAAGTTCAAGGAAACCTGCGCGCTGCAGGCAGAGGCGTTCTCGGGCGCCGAGGTCAAGCATGGTCCGATGGCCCTGGTCGAGGCCGGCTACCCGCTGCTGGTGTTCGCCCCCCGGGGGCCCGCGCAGGCGGGCTTGCTGGCCCTGGCCGACGAGATGCGGGGGCGGGGCGGGCATGTGCTGCTGGCCGCTCCCGAGGGAACGCCGGGCGCGCAGCTGCCGCTGGTGGCCACGGGCCATGAGGATCTGGATGCGATCGCTGCGATCCAGAGTTTTTATCCGATGGTCGAGGCCCTGGCCCGCGCGCGCGGCTACAACCCCGACCTGCCGCGCCACCTGTCGAAGGTGACTCTCACCCAGTGAGACCCTGATCCACCATGCCACTGCATCCCTGGGCCCAGGCCCACCTGGCCCAGCCGCACATGGCGGCCAGGATTCCGGTCGAGGCCCTCTCGCCGCACGCTGCCCGCCAGCAGTCCCGGGCGATGTGCCGGCTGGTGCCGCCCGGCGAAGCGGTGGCCCGCACCGCTGATTTCTGCATTCCCGGACCGCACGGAGCCATGATCCCGGTGCGCATGTACACGCCAGCCGGGATGGGGCCGGGGCCGATGCCCGTGTGCCTTTACTTTCACGGGGGTGGCTGGGTGCTGGGCAACCTGGATGCACAGGATGCGGCCTGCCGCAGCATGGCCAATGGGGCCGCCTGCGTGGTGGTGTCGGTGAATTACCGCCACGCGCCCGAGCACCCGTTTCCTGCCGCCCCCGAGGACTGCTATGCGGCCGCCTGCTGGGTGGCCCGCCAGGGCGCCGAGCTGGGCATGGATCCGCAGCGGCTGGCCGTGGCGGGCATGAGCGCCGGCGCCAACCTGGCGATTGCCGTGACCCTGATGGCGAAGGAGCGCGGCGGGCCCTCCATTGCCTGCCAGGCCCTGATGGTGCCGGTCACGGATCACCGCTTCGACACCCGCTCCTACGCCGAATGCGCCGAAGGCTACGACCTGACGCTGCGCGGCATGCAGTGGTACTGGGGCCATTACCTGGCGCACCCGGCCGACGGTGCGCACCCCTGGGCGTCCCCGCTGCGGGCGGCCGACCTGTCGGGCCTGCCGGGCGCGTTCGTGATGACGAGCGAATATGACCCGCTGCGCGATGAGGGCGAGGCCTATGCGCAGCGGCTGCGGGATGCCGGTGTCCCGGTGCTGTCCCGCTGCAATGCCGGGATGATGCATGGCTTTCAGGGGCCGCAGGCCGTGCCCGAGGTCGCGGACTTCCTGCGCTCGCGCCTGCATCGCTGAGATCCGCTCCCGGCCCGCGGTCCTGGCCAGGGGCCTGCATCGGCGGCACCGTCCCGGGGGGCGATCCCCCCGGGAGGCGGCCTTCGAACCGGTGGACGATCTCAGCGCACCACGTCCACGGCCTTGCCGTTCCAGCGCAATTCGATCACTTCCTTGGTGGCGGCTCCGCCCTGGAGCTCGCCGCCGATGATGAGCAGGCTGTCGTCCAGCTGCACATAGGCGCTGTAGCCCAGGGGCTGCGGCAGTTTGCCGGCGGTAGTCCACTGGCCGCCCACCTGGGCATAGATCTGGTCGTGCCAGGTTTTCTTCAGGCCCTTGTGTGCCCACAGCTGCCCGGCATTGAACTGCGCCCAGGAGCCCGGAAAATTGGCGCCACCGGCCACCAGCAACGCCTGGTTGCTGTAGCCCGCGTAGGCCCCGGCGACGCCGTCCTGCACGGCAGCGCCCGCGGGGGGCACCAGCGTCTGCGTGGACCAGTGCAGCGTTTCGCCGTTCACCGAGACGGTCTTGATCCCGGGGGAGCGCAGGCCCGGCTTGATCTCGCCATTGACCAGCGTGACCTGCGGGCCCCGCACCGCCACGGCGGTGCCAATCGTCGGCAGGCCGGGGTCCACGCCCAGATTGCGCCACTGGTGGGTAGTGGTGTCATAGCTCAGCACCTGGGCCGTGAACAGGTAGTCCTGCGGCCGCTGGTCAAAGTAGGCGGCGGCCACGGCGTCCTGGCGGGCCTTGTCGTCGCCGGCGGCGACGAAGTAGTCCTGGAAGTAGCCCTCGAAGACGGCTTTGTTGACCCCGCCAAAGAACAGGATGCTGCGCTGGTCCAGCGTCACGGCGCCGGTGGCCAGCAGGCCCATGGGGGCGCGCGTGGGCAGGCGGCTCCAGGCGTTTGCGGCGGGATCGTAGCGCCAGGCGGTGTCGAACGTCACCAGCGCCTTGTCAGAAGGGTGCAGCTTGCCCGAGCCCGAGAACACGTAGATCTGGCCGTTCACGGCGATGGCGCGCGCATCGTCGCGCTGCACATCGGGGAACTCGGCCAGCGCCCGCCATGGCGCGCCGGGCCGGCTCACATCGAGCGCGTACCAGCCTTTGCCGGCCGTGCCCAGGCCGGCATAGACGGTGTTGCCGATGCGGGCCGCGGCAGTGGCCTTGGCCGCCACGGGGAAGTCGGCCCAGCGCTCGCCGGCCTGCGCCGCCGAGAACAGCAGCAGCGCAGCTGCCGTGAGGGCCTGGGTCAATGTCTTTGCTTGCATGGGAACCTCATAAAAAAACGCCACAAGCCTGGAGAGGGCTTGTGGCTGAAAGACATCAGGGATGTCGGTGCAATGAAAAAGGATCGCCTTGAGCGCTGGGTCGCTCGGGGTCAGAAATGGTGGGTCAGCCCCATGTCGAAGCCGTTCTTCTCCTTGTAGGCCTTCTGGTCGCGCGCGTAGTTCACGAACACCTCGGTGCGCTTGGACAGCGGATGCATATAGCCCAGGCCAAACTTGCGCGAGTTGTTGGGGTAGGCATCCACCATCTGGCCATCGCGGGCGACCTTGAGCACGTCGTATCCGCCCGATGCGTTGCGGGCCTTGGTGCTCAGGACGCTGTACGAGGTGCGCAGCTCGCCGATGCCCACGGGCACCGTGGCGCCGATCAGCATGTTGGTACCCTTGAGGTCTTTCTCGCCGGAGGCGTTGGTGTGCGAGCCCGCGCCCAGCCCCACCCACAGCTTGACGGCGCTGAAATCGTAGGTGCCCGAGAACATCAGCGCCGTGGTGCCGTAGCCAGTGCGCTCATAGCCCAGGCCCATATAGACCGGGCCCTTGTTGTAGCCCGCGCCAATGCTCAGGGGGCGGGTTCCGTCGGCCACGATGCTGGGCATGTTGGGCACCGGGTTCGGGCCGCCGCCGCGTGTGACCACCTTTTTCGGGTCGCCTTCGGCCACCTGCAGGCCGGCGAAGAAACCATCGCTGTTCCAGTTCACGCTGGCCGCGTGCTGGTTGCGGGCCGAGCTGAAGAGGCCGGCGCCGAACAGGCCGGTCGTGTTCACCGTCACATAGCTGTAAGTGCCCCAGGGGTCGGCCTGCAGCCCCACCGTCCAGGCGGGCGTCAGCTTGCGGCCGAAGTCGATGAGCCACTCCTTGTTGCGCAAGCCCACGATGGAGCGGCTGCCCCAGAAGCCGGCCCTGCCGGACTGCCCGTCCCCGGTCAGGGTGGTGCCGTTCTGCAGAAAGATGTCGCTGTAAAGCTGGAAGAAGGCGTAGTTTCCGCCGCCCAGGTCTTCCTCCCCCTTCAATCCCAGCAGGCTGCCCTTGCCTTGGTACATGCCGGTCTGGCTTTTGCCGATGGGCTTGCCCACGCTGGCGTCCGCCCGCCCAAACAGCGTGACGTTCGACTGCGCCTGCGCCTGCGCGCTACCGGCAACGGCCAGCAATGCTGCGCTGGCAATGAGGGTCTTATTGATCAGAGTCATCTGCGAGGTTCTCCAGGGTTGGTTGTGAAAAGACGTCAGTGGTCAGAGGACTGACGTCAGTGTGCAAATCAACGACCCAATGAACAAGCGGGTTTGCCCTGATAGGGTTGCGCCCGATGTCCGGGAGAGAAGGTGCGTTGATGCCTCCCGGGTGAACCCGTGGCGGTGCGGCCGGGTCTGGGGCGGCGCCGGCTGGACTGGAGGTTCGGTGCAGATTTCCCGGCCCCAGCGCGCAGGGAGCTGCGCGCTGCGCACCCGCAGGGAGCACCGCTCGAGATTACTACAATATCAATAGCGTTCCGCGCTTTCTGGGCATGCGCTTGGGCTCTCATCTTCCTGATGATGTACATGCATCAGAGATCCCCCCAACCGTTCGGGCTGAGCCTGTCGAAGCCAGGGCGACTCTCGGTGAAACCCCTTCGACAGGCCTGTCCTGAGCTGAGCCGAAGGGCTCAGGGCGAACGGGGTTTGACTGAGGTATGTCGCTGATCAGGCCAATCTTTGGACAAACGGCGCACGCTGCCGCCGCTATGCTGCTTCCAGCACCATGACAACCGTGGCCGTGTTCGAGATACGGCAGTTGCCGTGCACCCGCCGCACACCCGCGCTGGCGGTGGACAGCGCTCCGTGCATCAGCGGATGCTGTGCGGCCAACACATGCGCTGGCGTGTGCGCTGCTATCTGCCCGGCCTCTGGCTCAGCCACGGTCAAAGCGCATGGCTGCTCCTGCCTGGCGCACTGCGCCAGGGCGGCCATACCCGCGACAATCACCGGCTCCCAGCCTATCAGCCCCACTTTCTGGAAAGCCTCATGACCTGTTCTTCCCCTTCGACCCGCACCCTCATCAAAGCGGTGATCGCAAGCGCCGCGGTGGGCCTGGGTGGCCTGGCCCAGGCCCAGGCGGTCTTCAAGATCACCGCCATCCCCGACGAAGCGCCCACCGAGCTGGCGCGCAAGGCCGCGCCGCTAGTGAAGTACCTGGAACAGAAGCTGGGCACCAAGGTGGAGTTCACCCCGGTTTCCGACTACGCCGCCGCCGTGGAGGCGCTGGCCAACAAGCAGGTGGACCTGGCCTGGTATGGCGGCTTTACCTTTGTGCAGGCCAGCATCCGCTCGGGCGGCAAGGTGGTGCCGCTGGTGCAGCGCGAAGAGGACGAAAAATTCCGCTCGGTGTTCATCAGCGGCGACCCGGCCATCAAGACCCTGGCGGACCTCAAGGGCAAGACCGTGAGCTTTGGCTCGCAGTCCAGCACCTCGGGCCACCTGATGCCGCGCAGCGTTCTGCTGCAGGCCCAGATCGACCCCGACAAGGACTTCCGGCGCGTGGCCTACTCGGGCGCGCACGACGCCACCATCGCCGCCGTGGCCTCGGGCAAGGTGGATGCGGGTGCGCTCAACATCTCGGTGTGGGAAAAGTTCGTCGCCGACAAGAAGGTGGACACGGCCAAGGTGAAGGTGATCTTCACCACCCCCGCCTACTTTGACTACAACTGGACCGTGCACAGCGACATGCCAGTGGCCCAGCGCGCAAAGCTCACCAAGGCCTTCCTGGACCTGAATCGCAGCACCTCCGAGGGCCAGGAAATCCTGGACCTGCAGCGCGCCACGCGCTTCATTCCGACCCAGGCCAGCAACTACCAGGGCATCGAAACCGCAGCGCGCAGCGCGGGCCTGATCAAGTGACCGTGCATGCACTCCTTTTTTGATAGCTGCTCGCGCATTATTTGCAGGCGCTGCGGCATGATTGGTTCATGAAACTGCGGCTGACGAACGCGATCGTGCGCCACCCGGCCGCACGCACCGGCGCGCCGGCGGCGCTGCGCGGTCTCCATCTCGCGGTGGCGCAGGGCGAACAGGTGGCCGTGATCGGGCCCTCGGGCGCGGGCAAGACCACGTTGCTGCACCTGCTGGCCTGCGCGCAGCGGCCCGCCGCTGGTCGCCTGCAGCTGGACGACACCGACCCCTGGGCGCTGCCCCGCGGCGCCCTGCAGCGCTTGCGTGGCCGCCTGTTTCTGGCACCGCAGGTGCCACCGCTGCCGCCCCGCCAGCGTGTCGTCACCGCCGTGCTGGCCGGGCGCCTGCCGCACGAGAGCCTGTGGGCCAGCGTGCGCAGCCTGGTGCTCCCCACCGACACGGCGCTGGCCGAGCACGCGCTGGCCCGCTTCGACGTGGCCGACAAGCTGTTCGACCGCGTGGACCGGCTCTCGGGCGGCGAGCGCCAGCGCGTGGGCCTGGCGCGGGCACTGGCCTCGCAGGCCAGCCTGTTGCTGGTGGACGAGCCGCTGTCCGCCCTCGACCCGGCGCGTGCGCAGCAGGCCCTGGCCTCGCTCACGCAGGCGGCCCGCGAGCGCGGGGCCACGCTCATTGCCACGCTGCACCAGGTGGACATGGCCCTGCGCCATTTCCCGCGCGTGATCGGGCTGCGGGGCGGCGCGCTGGCCTTCGACCTGCCTGCGGCACAGGTGACGCCGGCGCTGTTGCACCAGCTGTATGCGCAGCACCTCGAAGAGCTGGCGCCAGCGGCGCCGCCCGCCGCCGACGCGCCCGTGGCGGCAGCCCCCGTGCCCATGCAATGCCGCTGATGCCGCCCCACCTGCCCACCCGCCCCCGCCCTGCCGGCACACACCGCCTGCCTCCGGCGCAGCGCGATCCGGCCTGGCGCGGCCGCCTGGCCGGGGCCGTGGTGGCGCTCCTCGTGCTGTGGCCCATGCTGGTGCTGACCGAGTTCAAGCCCTGGCTGCTGCTGGCGCCCGATGCACTCAAGCCCACGCTGCGCTTTGCGGCCGATTTCATCCCGCCCCGCTGGGACGCGGATTTCCTGGCCCTGGTGGCGCGCGAAACCTGGCGCACCGTGGCCATTGCCACCGCCGGCCTCACCCTGGCCCTGGTGGCGGCGGTACCGCTGGCGCTGCTGTCGGTGCGGGTGCTGTCCATCTCGGCGCTGACCGGGCCGATGGCGCCGCTGCCGGCGCTGCTGCGGCTCTTGGTGCGCTGGCTGCTGGTGGTGCTGCGCAGCGTGCCCGAGCTGATCTGGGCGCTGGTGTTCGTGCGCGTGGTGGGCCTGGGCCCCACGGCCGGGGTGCTGGCCATTGCCCTCACCTTTGCCGGCATGCTGGGCAAGGTGTACGCCGAAATCCTGGACAGCGCCGAGCCCCATGCCGCCGCCAGCCTGCTGCGCAATGGCAGCGGCCGGCTGCAGGCCTTTCTGTACGCGCTGCTGCCGCAGAACGCCGCCGAGCTCACCAGCTACACGGTGTACCGCTGGGAATGCGCGATCCGCTCCTCGGCCGTGCTGGGCTTTGTGGGCGCAGGCGGGCTGGGCCAGCAGATGGACGCCTCGATGAAGATGTTCGCGGGCGCCGAGGTGGCCACCATGCTGCTGGTGTTCATGGCCCTGGTCTGGCTGGCGGACCGCACCAGCGCCTGGTTGCGGCAAAGGCTGGCATGAACGCGCCATCTTCTGCCACGCCCCGGCCCCGCACCAACCGCTGCCTGGCCTGCTGGTGCGTGGCTGCGGGCGCGCTGGCCCTGGTGGGCCTGAGCTTCTGGTCGCTCGATCTGCAGTGGACGCAGTTTGTGTCCGCCCCGGCGCTGGCCCGGATGGGCCGGTTTCTGGCCGAGCTGCTGCGGCCCGAAACCAGCCCGCAGTTCCTGCACAAGCTGCTGGGGGCCACGCTGGAGACACTGGCCATGTCGGCGCTGGGCACCTTGCTGGCAGTGCTGCTGGGCCTTGCGCTGGCCCTGCCCGCCAGCAAGGCCTTTGACAGCGACCCGGCACGCTGGCGCGGCGCAACGCGGCTGGTGCTCAACGCCCTGCGCAGCATTCCCGACCTGGTGTGGGCCACGCTGCTGCTGATCGCCGCCGGGCTGGGGCCGTTTGCCGGCACGCTGGCGCTGGCGCTGCACACTTCGGGTGTGCTGGGCCGCCTGTTTGCCGAGGCCATCGAGAACACCCCGCCGGGCCCCGGCTTCGCCCTGCGCGTGCGCGGCTTGGCCGGCAGCCGCGTGTTTCTGTATGCCACCCTGCCCCAGGTGCTGCCGCAGCTGCTGAGCTACACGCTGTACCGCTGGGAGAACAACATCCGCGCCGCCACCGTGCTGGGTGTGGTGGGGGCTGGCGGGCTGGGGCAGATGCTGGCCTTCCACATGGGGCTGTTCCAGATGGGCGAGACCAGCAGCGTGCTGGTGGCCATGCTGGCGCTGGTGGCGCTGGTGGATGCGCTGAGCTTTGCCAGCCGACGCTGGCTGGCGATCTGACACAAATACTTTTTCAGGAGCACATTGCGCTTTCTGGTATTGCGCCAGCGCCGATTCTTCATTCGGATCTTGGACCCAACCACGGTGACCAATCCCCCAGACCAGCGCCCGCAATGCTCCATCTTTTCATCCTGGGAACATCGGCGTAGCATGACTTTCGTATCCGCGTTTTTTCATTGCACGATGGAGGTTCGCATGATGGTTTTCACCCGCCCCCAGCGGCGGGGTCTTTGCACCCTGGTATCAGGGCTCTGCCTGCTTTCCGCTGCGGCCGTTGCGCAAACGGCACCCCAGTCGATCACGGCCTCGCCCGAAATCTACAAGGTGATCGCGGAAAACGCCAAGTACCGCGTGATAGCGGTCACCTGGGCGCCAGGTCAGAAGGATGCGATGCACTCCCACCCCGACTCGGCGGTCTATGTCCTCACCGACTGCTCGCTGCGCTACTACCTGCCCAACGGCACGACACGGGATGGGGCTCCCCGCGCCGGTTTTGCCGGGGTGCAGGCGCCCATCGCATCCCATGCCGTGGAGAACACCGGAAAGTCCGACTGCAAGCTCATCATGTTTGAGCCGAAGTAGGTAGCCACATGGGGCCTCTTGCCCGCAAAGCGCTCCGCGCAGGCACCGGCGGTCTGCGCGGCCTGCTGGTGGGCATGACAGTGGGCCTTGTCGCCAGCGCCGCGCTCGCACAGCGCACTGCGACGTTCTTCGAGCCAACGGCCGCCAAGGGGCCGGTGGTGGTGCTGGTGTCGGGCGCAGGCGGCATACAGGCCTACCAGGAGTTCGGTCCGCGGCTGGCGGCACTCGGGTTCTACACGGTGCTGGTGGACGGCCGCGACATCATGATCCCGCCTTGGGAGTCCCCGGCCCCGCAAGGACATGCCCACCTGGCCGCGGTGATCCAGGCCGCCCTGTCGGCGCCCCAGGCATCATCCTCCAAAGCCATGCTGGTGGGGTTTTCGCTGGGCGGCGCCGGGGTGCTGGTGCACGGAGCACCGATGAAAGACCAGGTGGCGGCCGTGGTGGCCTATTACCCGGCCACCGCCGTCATGGGCCAGGACCTTGCCGCAGTGACGGCGCGGTGGCAAGCGCCGGTGCTGGTGCTGGCGGGCGAAAAAGACACCTACCGCAACTGCTGCCTGGTTGCCACCATGCGCGCGCTGGAGTCCGCGCCCAAACAGGTGCCGTTTGAACTGGTGATCTATCCCCAGGCCAACCACGGCGTCAACCTGGAAAGCTACCCGTTGTTTTTCCGCAGCGAGGATGCCGAGGATGCGTGGAACCGCACCGTCGCTTTTCTCCAGAAATACCGGCCGGCACACGACCGCTGAGGTCGCCAGGGCAGCGAAAGCGGCGCTCAGACCGCCACCACGGCAGAGCGCCGCGACCGCGCCGCCACGCCCACCCCCACCAGCGCGGCGGACACCACGCTCAGGGCCAGCGTGATGGCCGAGCCATAGAAAATGCCCGAGATCATGCCCCGGTCCAGCAGGGCGCCAAACACCGGGGCGGCCAGGCAAAAGCCCAGGTCCAGCCCCGAATACACCGTGCCATACACGCGGCCCGTGGCGCCCGGCGGGGCGGCGCGCTTGATGAGCATGTCGCGCGAGGGGCTGGCCAGCCCGGTGCCGACGCCGGCCAGCGCGGCCACCACCACGGCCGCCATGCCGGGCAGCCAGCCCGTGCCCACCAGCACCAGCAGCGCGGCCGAGCCCAGCAGGCAGACCGAGATGATCTTCTCCAGCCGCGCCACGCGGCCCACCAGAAAGCCGCCCACCACCATGCCGGTGGCGCCGCACAGCATGTAGCCGGTGACCACCAGGGCCGTCACGCTGAGCGGCAGGCCGTACATGCTTTGCAACGCGGGGCTGGCAAAGCTCTGGATGGCGCTCAGGGCGCAGGTGCTCCAGAAAAAGAACGAAAAACACAGCCACACCGAGGGCAGCTTGAGGAAGGCCATGGGGTGCTCGTCCGCCACGGCACCGGCACCGCCCTTGGCTTCGTGCGCCCAGGCGCCCTGGCGGTCGTCGAGCGCATCGCGGTTCCAGACCATGACGGCCAGCACCAGCAGGGCCAGCAGTGCGCCGCACAGGCAGGCTGCGCGCCACGAGCCCGTGGCCGTGGCGATGCCCGCCATGAACACCGGCGCCGTGGCCCAGCCCAGGTTGCCGCTGATGCCGTGCACCGAAAAACCATGGCCCAGGCGCTGCGGCGACACGCGCTTGTTGAGGATGGTGAAGTCCACCGGGTGGAACGGCGCATTGCCCAGGCCCGCCAGCGCCGCCGCCAGCAAGAGGCCCGTGTAGCCCTGCGCCGTGCCCGCCACCAGGCCGGCGGCGGCAAAGCTGGTCAGCGCAAAGAACAGCACCGGCCGCGCGCCCACGCGGTCCACCAGAAAGCCCGACAGCGCCTGGCCCACGCCCGAGACCACGAAGAACACCGACACCAGCAGGCCCAGCTCGGAATAGCTGAAGCCAAACTCGCCAATCAGCCACGGAAACAGCGGCGGCAGCAGCATGTGAAAGAAGTGCGAGCTGCCATGCGCCAGGCCGATGAGGGTGATGGTGCGGGCGTCCTGCCGCAGGGTGACGGCGCCCGGTGCGCCGGGGGAAATGGAGGTCATGGCCCTGATCTTAGGCAAGACCCGTGCGGCAGGTTTACGATAGCGTGCCAATTTCTATCGCCAACATGCCAAAAGCAGCCACACCCGCCAACAGCACCCCGCCACCGCGCCCGCAGCGGGCGCTGTCGTATGTGAAGCTGCTCACGCCGCACCTGTTCGTGCCCACGGCCGAGCGCCCGGTACGCGCCAAGGTGCGCCTGCTGGCGGCCGACACGCAGGTGATGCCGCACAGCCACCCCTGGGCGCAGGTGGCCATCTCGACCACGGGCGTGATCCGGCTCACGGTGGACCGGGGCACCTACATCGCACCGCCTTCGCGCGCACTGTGGATTCCGCCCGGCATGGAACATGCCGTGACCATGGTGGAGGACGCCGACCTGCGCACGCTGTATTTCTACCAGCCGCGCGGGCGCTGCGGCCCCGGCGTGCCGCGCCACGAAGAGGCCGCCTGGCGCCAGTGCCGCGTGCTGGAGGTGTCCGACCTGCTGCGCGCGCTGGTGCGCGAGCTGCCGTCCACACCCGACGACGGCCCCGCCCTCACCCCCGACGAACGCACCCGCGAGCGCCACCTGAACGCCCTGGTGCTGGGCGAGCTGCGCCGCGCCGCCGCCGTGAAACTGGGCGTGGACCTGCCCCACGACAAGCGCCTGCGCCACCTGTGCGAGGCGGTGCTGGCCGACCCCACGCGCCACGAGACCCTGAGCGCCTGGGCCCAGGACACCGGCGCCAGCCCGCGCACGGTGGCGCGCCTGTTCCGCACCGAACTCGCCAGCACCTTCACGCAGTGGCGCCAGCAGGTGATACTGGCCAAGGCCGTCTCGCTGGCCGCCGGCCGCATGCCCATGGGCCAGATCGCCGCCGAGCTGGGCTACAGCCCGAGCGCCTTCAGCGCCATGGTGCGCAAATCGGTGGGCCAGCCGCCGGGGCGGTTTCTGGGGGCGGCGCGGTGAGCGGCGCCCCGGATACCGTGCCCCCCTGCTTTCCACCACCGCTCCTGCCCCCATGACCACCGACATCCACAGCTACGAACCCCGCCTGGGCCACGGCCTGCCGCACGACCCATTCAACGCCATCGTGGGGCCGCGCCCCATCGGCTGGATCTCCACGCAAAATGCCGCAGGTGCGCGCAACCTGGCGCCCTACAGCTTCTTCAACGCCTTCAACTACACGCCGCCCATCGTGGGCTTTGCCAGCATTGGCGCCAAGGACACGCTGCGCAACATCGAGGCCACGGGCGAATTCGTGTGGAACCTGGCCACGCGCGACCTGGCCGAGGCCATGAACCAGAGCTGCGCCGCCGTGCCGCCCGAGGTGAATGAGTTCGAACTGGCCGGGCTCACGCCCTTGCCCTCCGAGAAAGTGCGCCCGCCCCGCGTGGCCGAAAGCCCCGTCACCTTTGAATGCCGCAGCACGCAGACCCTGCAGCTGCAGGGCATCGACGGCGCCCAGGTGCCCACTTGGCTGGTGCTGGGCGAGGTGGTGGCCGTGCACATCGCGAAGACGCTGCTGAAAGACGGTGTGTACGACACGGCGGGCGCCGGCCATATCCTGCGCGGCGGCGGCCCGGCCGACTATTTCACGGTGGGGCCGGAGCAGCTGTTCAAGATGCGTCGGCCGCGCTGAGAGCCTGTCCTGCGGTTTTGCCTTCCTGCGGATGACCCGGAGGAGCACCAAAGGCGGCGCTGTAGCACGGCGAGGCGCCCAACGCAGTCATCCGTTGGACGGCGAAACCGTATCGCCCCCCGGCCGGCGCCCAGGCCACCCGTGCGGGAGTGTTCAGGGCCTCCAGCGAGCCGAACTGGATGGACAGCTCACCCATGTCTTCCATGCGGCCGTTGCATTTCACGCGCTTTTTCACGCGCACCTCGACCTCGGCCATGAGCAGGTCGGAGAGCTCTTCTTCCACCCGCTTGAGGTCGCGTGACTTTTCCTTCTAGGGGCGGGTGGCGACGAGGTTGAACTCGGCGCCGATCTTCTTGACCAGGGCCTCGGCCTCGCGCACCGAGAGCTTTTTGGCCGCGATCTGGTTGCCCGCCGTGATCTGCGCGGCGCGGTCCAGCGCGCTGCAGGCCCTGGGCTTATTCGAGCGGATTGAGGTCTTCGCGCTGGATGTTTTCGATCAGCGCCATGGCGGCTGCCGA